>JAAUPO010000433.1 GCA_012033095.1 Synechococcaceae cyanobacterium RL_1_2
AAGAATTCGGTATCGGCTCGTCGTTCATGACGATGTTACCACCGTTATCACCATCTGTTACCACTACTAAAGGTAGTGGTGCGAATCCACAATCACCATCCCAGTCCGAAAACAACAACAGCAGCCACCACTACTACAACTATCGCAAACGGGAGTATATCGAGCCTCGGCTTGAACTGCGCGAACTAACTAGAGAGGATGACAACACTCCCCCACGATGAGTTCTATCAGCTGATCGTGGACGGTGACGAGGCACAGGTGATTTTGGGGATTGAACGGTTAAAGCGGGAGATCGAGCAGAACAAAGACCAATTGCTGCGTGCGGCGATTTACATGCCCTGAACTTCCGCACCCACCTCTTCCAGCCGCTCTTCCATGTGCGGCGAGGGGGCAAGATCACCGTGCTGCCGGTGGCACTCAATGAAAGCGAGTTCCAGTTTGTCGGCGATCGTTGATCACTCAACTCTTCATACCAAGCTAGTTGGAGGAGCTGGTACCAATTGGGTTTGAGTTGTTGGGATCTCAATGCTTCAATGTGGTTAATGCGGGAACCCCCCTTTAACGCCAGATGAATATCCTGGAGAATTTGTGTGCCGGAGGATTTATCGGTGGCGGTGATGCCCCCATGGGAATAGTTATGAATTTTGTCTTTAATCCGCACCAGGGCTTGGGGACTTTGGGTGACGATCGCGACATTGATGACGGCATCGGAATCTTCGCGATCGAGGATTTTTTCCAGCAGGGTAACTCCATGTTGAGTTAAAGACGGTTCTGACGGGTCTAAGGGAATTTGGAGATCTAGCACTAATAAATCTGGTTCAAAGGTTTCGAGTTCCTTTGCCGCTTCATTATAGGTGCTGGCTGTGTGGATAATCCCTGTGGGATAGGTGGCGTTAAGGTTATCGACAGTGGAGGTAAGATGAAATTCATGATCTTCTACCACTAAAAATTTGATCGGTTTCTTAGTCATGGCAAGGATAACCCAGGGCGTTGCGAATCTTCCCAATTTTAAAATATTCCTTATGTACCTTGTACCTATGGCTATTTAATGTGAGGAATCATGATGATTCTAAATAAATCTCACATTAATCTTGAATTAATCTTGAATTAATAAAATTGTATGTTTGTATGTTCCAATAGTTGATGACTGGATAGTCCCCGATGAATTGTGGTGGTTACAGTGAAAGCCGCCTTCCTGCCCATGCCCTATTTAATGCCCTATTGGATGCCCCAATTTATTCCCAACAATTTAAGCCCCCTCAAACCTGGTTTGTATTTATCCCTGATGCTCACAGCGGGAAATAGTCTAGGTTTAAACGCGATCGCTCAACCCCTATCCTTCCCCAATGGCGCCATCCCCAATAATGGGTTAACCGGTGAGCTAATCGATCCCCTCAGTCCCAACCTGTCCCCACCATTAGAATTAGGGCCGACGGAATTTGAAGAAAATACCACCGTTGACCTGAATATTAACCCCAACCAGAACCCCGATCTTAACCCCATTAATGATCAGTCCTCGGAGGAATCGTTACCTAATGAGTTCTCCTCTGCCGAAACCTTGAATGTGAAAACCATCCGTATTCTAGGTAGTACGGTACTCCATCCCCAGATTAAAAGTCAGGTGATTAGGGCCAACTTTTCCCATCTTACCGATGCCGATATCTCCATCACCACCGACGCAGCGGGGCAAGCGGTGATCTCCTTTCCGGTGGAAACCCTGACTCTGGTAGATTTATCCGAGTTGACATCAGATTTAACCCAACTGTACTTTGATGAGGGCTATGTAACGACGGGGGCTTTTTTGTCACCACAACGTATCGCCCAACAGGAGGTGGCGATTCAAGTTGTAGAAGGGGAAATTGCCGATGAAAATCTTATGATTGGAGCTGCCGATCCCAGCACCCCTGATGGATTAGGAATTCAAGAACTAAGATATCTCAGCAAACGTTACATTCACCAACGTTTGGCCCCTGGACTCCAGGTTCCCATTAATCAAACTTCCCTCCAGGAAGCCCTGGAACTACTACAATTAGACCCCCTCATTACCAACGTTAATGCCCGATTATCCCCGACCCATCGTTCTGGCTATAATAGTTTAGAAGTGATAGTGGAGGAGGCCGACCCCTGGTTCATGGGATTGGTTACGGCGAACGATCGCTCCCCAGCCATTGGGGAATGGTCAACGACGACCTATGTAGATCGCACTAGTTTGATTACTGCCGGCGATCGCCTTAATGGCCAATATGTCCTCACCCCAGGGCTAGATAATTATGACTTGGGCTATCGTCTCCCCCTCAACCCTCGGGGCGGAACGTTAAGTTTTCGCTACAGCAATAGTGAAAGTCTGATTGTGGAACAAGATTTTAGGGCCTTGGATATTCGCAGCGTGAGTGATACCTTGTCCTTCTCCCTGGATCAGCCCCTACATAAAACCCCGAACACCGAATTTAGCCTTGGTTTCGGCCTTGACCTCCGCAAAAGCCAAACTTTTTTATTAAACGACATCCCCTTTTCCTTTTCCCAGGGACCAGACAATGGACGATCTAAAGTGACCGTGGTGAGATTTTCCCAGGCTTGGTCCCACCGCGATCGCCGTAGTATTATTGCCGCCCGATCGCAATTGAACTTCGGTTTAGATGCCTTTGATGCCACCGTTAATGACACCGGTACCGATGGCACATTTTTTAGTTGGGTGGGCCAAGGCCAATGGGTACAGCAATTATCCCCCGCTGCCATTTTATTGAGCCGCCTGAACTTCCAACTTTCCCCCGATTCCCTACTATCCCTAGAACAATTTAACCTCGGTGGCATCGGTACGGTGAGGGGTTATCGTCAAAATCAGTTGGTGGCGGATAATGGCATCGTGGTTGGAATCGAAGCGAGGTTAAAGGCAACTAATCGTTTAAATATCATTCCTTTTTTTGAATTGGGCACCGCTTGGAACAATAATGACCCTAACCCCACTCCTGCCACGATCGCGAGTATGGGCCTAGGATTGCAGTGGAATGTCTGGAACTTTGTCAACCTTAAACTAGATTATGGTATTCCTTTAATGGGCACTGGGAAGGAAGGGAATTCTCTGCAAGAAGACGGTATTCATTTATCGATCGGACTTACCAGATAAACCCCTAGGAGCCTAACGGCCGAACCATTGCCAAACCCTCACCGTATCATGTCTAAATCTTATTATTGTTATTATTATTTTTAAATTGAGAGTTTTCTAACTACAGACAAAAACCTTAAACCCTTGCCACATAAGCACCCTAGTCAAGTCGGTTATGATTTTTACCACGTAAAGATCTCAGACCTATTTACATTTTTTTAGCGCAACATTTTGTCCTAGTAGTTAGGATGAGTTTCAAAAATATAATGCTATTGC
>JAAUPO010000434.1 GCA_012033095.1 Synechococcaceae cyanobacterium RL_1_2
ATTTGATGTATTACCTTAACTACTCAACTAACTAAGCTTGGTTGGGAGTTTTTTATTACATATTACAATTCATTTTGGGGTGGTGCTAAAGCTGTAAGGACATTTAGAGAATGTTTGAAAAGCCCCCCGGCCCCCAATGCTGGGGGAGAAATTTCTGAAAAATCATTAACAGTAACCCAAATTTGGGAGATTTAGGGGGCAAAATGGAAATTCAATTGACTTGATAAACAGCCCCTAATGGCTTCAATAATTTCCTTATTCTACTGGGCGAATTTGGGATAAGAGGGATTTAATGGGGCATTTTGCCCTGCGATGTTAGGACAATTCCTTAATTCATATCACTAACCACTAAGCGATCGCGACCCTGGGCTTTTGCTTGGGACAAGGTTTTTTCGGTGGTTTTAATTAAACTATCTGGTAGGGTTTTAGCATGGGGATAAACGCTAGTAAGGGCGACGCTGACGGTGATGTAGTTAGAGATTTTGGAGCCAATGTGATCAATTTTAAAATCCTTAATACTATGACGAATGGTGTTAACGACGTACACAGCCCCATCTTCCTTGGTATTAGGTAAAATTACGCCAAACCTCTCACCGCCAATGCGAGCGACTAAATCCCCTGGTCTGCGGGCAATCAAGGTCATTAAATTCGCGATCTGTTGTAAACAGATATTACCTTCCTCAAACCCATAAATTTCATTGAAGCGGCTGAAATAGTCCACATCAAAAATGGCGATGGATAGGGGTTGATCTGCATTATTGAGAATTTGGCATTGTTGGGCCAGATATTGCTCAAAATAATGACGGTTAGGGATTTGGGTGAGGCGATCGATCAAACTATCCTGTTTAAGATCTTTTTGTACGGATTGGAGTTCTTTAATTTGGGTTTTGAGTTTATTTTCCGTTTCTAGGTAGGTAGATAGATTCCGAAAATACCACGCCCGGCCGATCGCCCGGTTTTGAAAAAACTGGATCTTGGTTCGATATTCATAGAGTTGAGTATCCTTGAGTTCAATTTTGCCGAAGTAGTTTTCTAGGGAATTACGATGAACATTTTGCACCTGCTTCATGAACAATTCCGGTTGTTTCATGCGGGTCGCCATAAACACAAAAATATTTTGGGTATTGGGATAAGCCACAATGGATTTGGGTATATTCCACATCTCAATACACCGTTGATTAAATAAAATTTTGGGAGGGTTGAAATAAATAACGATCGCGCCATCGTCGTCGGTATTGATAAGGGTTTGGATCAGAGCAAAAAACTGTTCCATAATCTTGATATTAGCTAGTCGATAACTGATTCCTGATGATGATGGGTAGATAGCAACTCCGCTAAATTCAGGTAATGAATTAAACCCTGTTTGCCTTGGCCCGTTGCTGCCATTAAGCCCCGTTCTCCCCAACCAGCAATGGCGGTGAGGGGTGCTGGTAATTGTAGTTTGGCTAGGCGTTCACCCTGTTGATTTAACAATAAAACTTCCCCCGTAACCGCCGCGATCGCGTAGCCCCATAGACAATTGCCCATTAAGTTGGGGTTAATATCTAGGGCAATGCGTTGCACTCGGTAGGGCTTGAGATCCAGCAAAAAACCATTGTGATCCTCTAACCCAAAAAAGCTATAGGGCTTGAAGGCTGAAGCCATAAACCTTTGGGTACGCATGGGGAGCTTCAATACAGAAAACCAGCCTCCCCGCCGATTAAATAACCTTAATAACGTGTGGTCGTGGTGACCCTCGATCGCTAGGCCATGGTAAGGATCTAAACTTAAAAGTTGTTTGGGTTGGCTAAATCTGGGCTGGGAGCGTCGCCGCACATGGGGATGGCGGGGATTAAACACCTTAAACTGATGGTGATTGAGGGTTTCTGAGATCGCGATCCATCGGCCCGTTCCGATCACTGTGATGGATTCCGTGGTGGTTTTATAGAGGGTTAATAATTGATTGCGGTTAATTTGATAAATACCGTAATCATTACCAACCCCAGCTAGGAAGGTCACACCGGGGTTCACCCATTGCTTAAATTGGCCAGGAATGGGGATTTTGTCCATAGTTGCCCCATCAAACCTATAGATATACTGTACCCCCACCCCATAGGTCAGATTGCCTTCACAGACTAAACTAACAATCCGTTCAGGAAATTCTCGCTGGTGGTCTAGATCCATGGAGATGGTTGGGGTGGTTTTGGTAATATCCATCAACGGCGCAGGAAACTGGACTAGGGTTTCCCTGGCTCGAATTAGATCCACTAACATTTCATCCGCCGATTGGTAGCGTTTACTTTGCAGTTTTTCCATGGATTTAGCGATGATGGCCTGGATGGGGGGGGCGATCGCTAAACTGGTGGGCACTGGCCGGTTGAGGTGAGCGGTCATGATCTCCCCTGGCATCCCCGAAAAGGGTCGTTCCCCTGCCAATAACTCATAGAGCATAACCCCCACCCCATAGAGATCGGAGGAGAGGGAAACTTTGCCATAAAAGCGTTCTGGGGCCATGTAAGCTGGAGAACCGGTATCCCCTAAGCCACTGGCCATCCTATTTGTATTATGGAGCGATCGGGAAATACCAAAGTCAGTAATTTTTACTCGCCAACCATCCACGGTGATCTGGAGTAACAAATTTTCCGGTTTTAAATCACAGTGCACTAACTCCCGACTATGGATGTATTTCAGCCCTAACAGCACATCACGAATCAGGTTTAATTTAACTTCTAAACTTAATTTAAACTGATTTTCCTTTTCCAACAAATCCCGCAGGGTTCCTCCTTCACAATAGTCCGTAACGAGAAAGCGGCCATTGCGATGGTTTTCTAAGCCTTCGCAGACTACTAGGTTCGGATGGTTGAGCTCCAATAGGATATTGAGTTCCCGTAAAAACTGATGGGTCGGTAAATTTTGATAATAGAGATTTTTGAGGGCTAAAATCCGGCCATTATGACGATGGATACCGCAATAAACCTGGCCAAATTGACCCTGGCCAATTAAGCCTAAGAGATGGTATTTGGATTTTTGTTGTTGGATCTTCAGGCTAGATTTGGGTTTGAGCATAAAATACCTGACCATTGCACTTGTTTAATGCGGGTACGACGATAGGAGAAAAATTTACCCGGTTGTTGATAGGTACAATGGGGGGCGATCGCGATTTGTTCTGATTGTAAGCCCATCGTTAATAACTGGTAATAATTAACTTTGCGCACATCTAAACGAATCTTATCGGGGTTCTCATCGGGTAGGAGGAGGCCCCGTTGTAATCCTTCTTCCACAGTTAAGCCCATGCCGGATAAAACTTCGATCGCCACATCCATCCCCCACTTGATATACTTCCCCATCAATGGCGGGTCCGATCGCGATGCGTAAATCCTTAGGGTCACTACCGGCC
>JAAUPO010000435.1 GCA_012033095.1 Synechococcaceae cyanobacterium RL_1_2
GGGCATCGGCTGCGTCGAGTGCCACCAGGCGGATCGCGACGACGCCGACGCCTTCGACCACTACGGCGCGATGATCGCCACCATCGTCACGCCGCTGGACTGCGCACGCTGCCACGAGACCGAGTTCAAGGAATTTCACCAGAGCCACCACGCCAAGGCGGGCAACATCCTCGCGTCGCTGGACAACTTCCTCGCCGAGGAAGTGGAAGGGTATCGCGACGAAGAGGGCGGGCATCATTTCTTCAATCCGCACTCGCCGACGCCCGGCAAACCGGAAATCACGGAGGTGAACGGCATGGCCAGCGCATTCGTCGGATGTCTGCAATGTCACGGCAGCAAAGTTGCCCTGCTGACCAAAGACGGCGGGAAGATCACCGTCGACGACTTCGCCCACTCGAACATCATCACCGTCATCGGCCCGAAAGGCGAAATCCTCCACCAGCAAGAGGGGGTCAACGCCGACCCCTCCGAAACGATCGCCGTGATCCGCTCCCATCTCCCGCTGGCGGAGTGACCACCTTGGGCCACATTGCCCCAAATTAAATTCAAATTGAGAATGGCCCCCGCTTCAACGGTTTTACTCGGCCAAACCCTCACCATGGGACTAATTTGGGCCTCTTCCCCAATCATGCTCAATGAACCTAACACGGAACCTTCTAATACATGGGCTCGCCGGGCAATACGACTACCCCGACCCACCACACAGGCCCGCAGGTGGGCTTCTTCCCCGATCGTCACTCCATTCCAGATGATCGGTCGTTTGAAGTCGGAGTAGGGGGAAACGGTGGTATTATCACCGATCACTGTACCCCCTTCAATGATGACCCCCTCCCCAATGCGGCAACGATTACCAATTAACGCCGGGGCTTTAATTTTGGCTCCTGGATCAATAAAGGTATTTTCCCCAATCCAAATACCTTCATGGGTTTCTGGATAGTCAATATCGAGTTGTACTTTTTTTTCTAAACAATCGTATTGGGCCTGACGATAACTTTCTAAACTCCCTACATCGCACCAATAACCTTGGGCAATATACCCATACATCGGTTCTCCCTTCGCAAGGAGGGTAGGGAATAGATCTTTGGAAAAATCGCTTTCTTTGCCTTCTGGTAAATATTTCAATACCTCCGGCTCCAAAATATAAATCCCCGTGTTGACGGTATCAGAGAAAATTTCGCTGTTAGAGGGTTTTTCCAAAAAACGATTAATACGGTGTTCTTGATCTGTAATTACTACACCAAAATCAATGGGATTAAGCACCCTAGTAAGTACTAATGTGGCTTTAGAATTATGCTCTTTATGGAATCGAATGGCAGCGGTTAAATCAAAATCAGTGATACTATCGCCACTGATCACCAAAAAAGTACTGTCTAGAAAATCTTCAATGTTTTTGACGCAACCGGCAGTGCCTAAGGGTTTTTCCTGTTCTACCACGTAGGTGATGTTCATGTCCCACTTGGCCCCATCATGGAAATAGTTTTTCATGACATCGGGCAAATAATGTAACGTGGCAATTACTTCTCGAATGTTATGGCGTTTGAGCAGATTTAGAATATGTTCCGCGATCGGTCTATTCAAAATAGGCACCATGGGTTTAGGTAAATCACAGGTTAAGGGGCGTAACCTTGTCCCAGAACCACCGGCCATTAATACTGCTCTCATAAACTTTTATTTAATCTATTCAAACTAACCAATAAAATATTATTAATTCCTAATTTGCCCAGGAAAGGGATACCAAAGTTATGGCGTTTAATCTAATTGATTAATCCCATGTCACATGCCACGTTATCAACTTAATCATTGCAATAATTTCAAAATTTCAATCAAATTAAGTCCGTAATCCCTAGGTTACGTTGTCGGCGATCGCGTAGCAGGGGTTTAGATTGCAGCAACGGTGGCAGAGAGAATTTAACCAGGGATTTAGCAGAGAATTTAACTGAAAATTTAACTGAAAATTTAAATTATCCATGGATAATTACAGATATGATTGCCCTCGGTATTTTAGCTTAACCATTTAAGGGAAGCCCATTCTTGGCAGATTCTTTACAGATTTCAATGGTCTAGGATGAGCAAAGGTTTAGCTAGGTTGATTGTAAGCCCTGATTAAGGATTCCAGGTTAGGACTTGAGGATTTAATTATGGCCGACGATGATCTGGTTCCGAAGGATCAGGGAATATTTGTCATACGGGCGCAATCAATCTCATGAAACTAGGGTATCTGGGGGCTTAATTTATGGGCAGTGCGTAAAATTTGCCCCGCCAACATGGCCGCTCCAAAACCATTATCAATATTGACGACTCCAACCCCCGTCGCACAGGAATTTAACATGGTAAGTAAGGGGGCAATGCCACCAAAACTAGCCCCATAGCCGATGCTGGTGGGAACGGCTATGACCGGACAATCCACCATACCCGCGACCACACTGGCTAAGGCTCCCTCCATGCCGGCCACCACAATTAACACTTCGGCCGATCGCAATAACTCTCGATTGCTCAACAAACGATGGATTCCCGCTACCCCGACATCCCACAGACGAACCACCTTAAAACCACATAGCTCGGCGGTAATGGCGGCTTCCTCTGCTACGGGTAAATCTGCGGTTCCGGCGGTAATAATGGAAATTTTACCAATCTGGGGCGGCGGGGGATTTAGGGGGGTTAAAGCACAAATACGGGCTTCAGGATAATAGATTAAATCCCGCATCAAGGATTTTAATTGGCGATATACTTCCGGGCCAATGCGGGTGGCCATTACTATGCTCCCATGATGTTCCATGGCTTGCATAATTTTATAAATTTGCTCAACGGTTTTGTCCTGGCCCCAAATTACCTCTGGAAAACCGGTTCTTAATTGACGGTGATGGTCAATTTTGGCAAATTCTTCTATTTCTTCAAATTGTAGATATTTAATTTGCTCAAAACCTTGATCTGGGGTTATTTCCCCCGCTGCGATCGCGGCTAACAACGATTGTAAATTTTTGGGATTCATGGAGCTAGATTACCCTAATACCAATGGGGGTGAACTATTTTCCATTTTTGCTTATTAGGGGCTGATCACGAAAATTTGTCTAACCCTTTAGGCCGATTAATGAAGGTTCTAATCGACATTGGGTGATTAATTTGCCTAGAATTTGTTTAGCAAAATATTGAACGAACAAGTCCTGATCTAGCAATTCTAAACAGCTTGTGGAAATTGAGGACATTGAAAGACAAGTCTAGTAAGGATCGTGAATTAAATAACTTAGAAATTTGTAGGGTATCCTTCAAGGGAGTGTAACCCATCGATATTTAAGTTTTAGATGTTATTAAATTCTTATTCCTAAGTTATATCGGACTACCATTCTTTTTATTTGATATTAAGGTGCAAAATCTTTC
>JAAUPO010000038.1 GCA_012033095.1 Synechococcaceae cyanobacterium RL_1_2
TTTGGTTCTTATGACGCATGCTTCTAATCTAGATTATTCTCTTGCCCACCCGATGGATACTTCCCCGAAACAGACAACCATTTTTCAGCTTCACAATTAAGGGACTGGTATGACCTAAATTTTCATCTTTAAGATGAGATTTAATTTTTTTAAGGTAGTGGGGAGAAAAAATACAGCTCAGTTCATTACCGATCAAAGATTCCACGGAGCGATCGATGAAGGAATTAAGGTTTTGGCTGACGTGGGTAATGGTTAAACCTTTTCGTTCTAGCGCAATTAAAATTCCGTGGGGCTGAATTAGGCCAGGGACATCTAGTTTTTCTTGTTCATATTCCCTTAGATCAAAATGATGATCAAGATGAAAAGGCAAGTTTTCCGGTTTCATAAACTAACTTTAACCCCAATACCAGCCTGGATAAACTTCACCATTCAATTATATATTCCGTAACTATTGCCTAATATCTTTTCTTCTTAAAAAAAGATAAATTTCCACGGGCCTATCGCTAGGTTTACAAGTTTAAAGAATGCTTGAAAAGCCCCCCTTGCCCTCCATTCTGGGGGAAATCCCCTAGATTTTAACCAATAAAGTCCGCCAAATTGGGGGATTTAGAGGGCGACTCCACAACAGTTGATACTTTTCACATACGTTCTTAGGGTTACGAAAATTTTAAGTAGATTTAAAGATTAAGGAGAGAAGACCCATGATATTTTCGATTAGAACAGTGACAATCACAACTCACCATCATCTGCAATTAGAGGAGCCATTATTTTGCTAGAAAGTATTTCCATCTACCCCGATGACGGTAACACTCCATCAAATCTATTAGTCGCTCTCCACGGTTGGGGGGCCAATTTTAATGATTTAGCCGGTTTAGTCCATAAAATGAATTTGTCCGGTTATCATTTTATGTTTCCTAATGCTCCCTTTAGCTATCCCCACAATCCGGATGGCCGCGCTTGGTATAACCTCCAAGACCCTAATTTGGGGGGTATTATTGAAAGTCGTCAATTATTAACCCATTGGTTACTCTCCCTGGAAGCGACAACGGGGATTCCCCTCCATCGCACAGTGATGCTAGGTTTTTCCCAGGGGGGAGCCATGACCCTCGATGTGGGTTTGACGTTACCCCTTGGGGCTTTATGTAGTATCAGTGGATTTTTACATAGTCAACCGAGTAAGGGTAACCAAAGCCCCACTTTGATGATCCATGGTCAACAGGATGATGTGGTTCCCCTCTCAGAAGCCCATCGCGCTAAAGATGAATTGGAAAAATTAGAAGTACCTGTTACCTATCGAGAGTTTAAGGAGATGGGCCATGATATTCCCTTAGAAGCGATCGCAGCGATCGGGGAATTTTTAAAAGGTTTAACTTTTTAGACGTGTACAAATTCTAAATTTTTAAATTTTTAAATTGCCAAATTGCTAAATTGCTAAAGGTTTAAACAATGTTGAATGTTCCCCCTATCTAGGTTCTAATCAGTTCTAAAGCCTCAGGATCGAGACCATGAGCTTAATCAGTGTCATTATTCCCATCCTCAACGAAGCAACCACCATTGGGGAAACCTTAACAAGATTGTCCCCCTATCCAGAGGTCGAAGTGATTGTGGTGGACGGTGGTAGCACCGATGGATCAAGGGAAATAGTACAGCAATATCCTTGCCAATTATTGACGTTGGATCAGGGCAACCGTGCGCTCCAAATGAATGCTGGGGCAGACCTAGCCCAGGGAGAAATTTTATTATTTCTCCATGGCGATACCTTATTACCACCTCGGTTTCCTGGGGATGTGATCCAGGTTTTAGCCCAACCCCACACCGTAGCCGGAGCGTTTAAGTTAAGTATTGCTGAAGCGGATTGGCGATTAAAGTTAATTGCTTGGGGGGTACAATGGCGATCCCAATGGGCCCAATTGCCCTATGGGGATCAAGCCCTGTTTTTAAAAAAAGTACCTTTACCGCGATCGGTGGCTTTCCGGTTTTGCCAATTATGGAGGATTTTGTTCTGATCCAACAACTTAAGGGCTTAGGTACCATTGGTTTAACCAATTCTTCGGTCTTAACCTCCCCTCGACGGTGGCAACGCATGGGGATTTTTAAAACAACTTTAATTAATCAAATTATAATTGGGGGGTATTATTTAGGTATTGCCCCCGATCGCCTCAAACGTTGGTATCGGGCCCAGCGTTAATTTAACGCCAAGACCCTCGTAAATCATATACACTAAAATGGATTAACACAGGCAGTGATAACTATCTAACATGGGAGACTTCAATTGCATTACCGTAGGAATTAATCGTTATCAATTCCTACAGCCCCTAGCCTACGCCCAAAATGATGCCACCTCGATCGCCGACGCACTAGTAAATTACGGCCGGATCAATCGCGAACAGGTTCTAATCTTGGGTGATGATGTTCCTTGGTTACAAGATCGTTCTACTGTTCCTACCAAAGAAAATTTTGCCGCCTACCTAAGTAGCAATCGGGTCAAACAAGAGAGCCAGTCCCCCCAGAAAATTTTTTGGTTTTTCTTTAGCGGTTATGGGGTGAGTGTCAAAGGCAAAGATTATGTAATGTTTGTGGATAGTGATCCCGGCAATCTTACCACTGCCCTGGCCGCGAGCGAATTGTTCCAATTGCTGAAGCAACAAGGAGCAGAGCAAATTATTGCTATTTTTGATATTAATCGTTCCCCTGGGGTACCCGGCACTAATCCCGTCGGCCAAGAGATGGTGACCCTGGCTAAGGAAATGAATATTGTCACGATCCTTTCAACGGAACCGGAGCAATATTCCCATGAAGCGTCTTCCTTAGGCCATGGCGTGTTTACAGCGGCCCTCCTAGAAGCCATTAATCACCACCGGGAAGAGTTGACCCTGCGCCACATCGATCGCTATTTAAAAAATTATCTTCCAGAATTAAGCGAACACCATTGGCGGCCTATTCAAAATCCATTAATTGTTACCCCTAAGCCTGAATTTGCCTCCCTCAAATTAATTGAGGATTTAGATCGCCATGAATCTAGTTCTTCCCATGGGCAGGGCCAAGCCGTTAACAATCGTGAGTTAGCAGGGGTAACGGGGGATATTAACGCCACCGCTGGATTGAAACTACCTTCGGTGCCCCATGCCCCCGATAGCAGTCCCCTAGAGTCCGATGCCTTAGAATTTATTGCTAGGACGAAAGCAGGGAAAGCGGGACAAGACCTAGGAGATCATGAACTATTAGAAGAAGAAAAGAAACAGCTTGATCAACTTAATAACGGCAATAATATTTCTACCACCTCCGTCACTTTTCCTGGATCTAAGGGAGGCAATGCAAAAGCTAAAGGTTCCAAAGCTCAAAAAACTAAGGGCCACAATCAATTAATCATGGGGGCGATCGGGCTATTTTTACTAGGTTTATTAGCCAGTACCTTAATGAAGTTGTTTAATGGAGACGGAATACAAATTATTTCCGATCCGAACCTTTCCCCTGACAATCCTGGCCAAGACGTAGGAGGGGAAACCACCAATAACCCTATTCCCGATAACCCTGATAGCTCTGCTAGCTCCGCCCCTAGTTCTGTTGCCTCCTCGTCAGTGGATAATACCAATCCTGATAGCAACATTGATAATGTGAAGCTGCCCAACATTAATGTTAATTCCTCTGGGGGAACGGAAAATAAACCTTTAGTTCAAAACAGTAGTTATCGGGAGCGGGCCCGGAGTAAGCTGTCTGCGACCCAAGCCTATCGTTTTTATGATGCGATCAAAGAAGCCCAGCAGGTGAAATCCGGTGATCCAGATTTTGCCCAAGCCCAACAGGATATAGACCGTTGGAGCAAAGTGATCATTGATATTTCGGAAGGGCGGGCCTTTGGGGGTAATGTTGCTGGCGCGATCGCGGCGGGTCAACTACTAGACCCCAGTATTACCGGCGGTTATGCTGCAGCCCAGGCCAATCTTAAAGCCATCAAAGAGGCCAAAGGTTATGCCCAGGTTAATTTGATGATTATTTCCACCGCGAAAAAGCAAGTGATCCGAAACCAAGCATCTAGTTATAACAAAGCCATTCGGATCCTAAATGACATCAAACCCAACGAACCTCAATACGAAGCGGCCCAAAATTTAATTAATGATTGGAGTCGAGAAATTTATTTAATTGCCAATTCCAGAGCGGCTAAGAAAAATTTCACTAACGCCATTACTGCGGCCAAGTTAGTGCCCGAAGGTAGTAATTACTATGAAAGGGCCCAATCTGCTGTTAAAAGATGGGAAAAGGGCAGTATCTAAAACCTATCGATTGTCGTAAATTTAAAATCCCCCAAAATCTTTCTCCATCAACCTTTTTCCTGAAAAGCAATGTTGCTTAGGTGTTGGTTATGGGAGGATGATTGATACAGTCAATTTAATTTAGCATGGGATGATTATTTTTCGCGATGGAACGCTTTCAGCTCTATATATTTACCGTAATTATTCAAAAAAAACGATAAATGAAAAAAGTTGTCGATTATCACCCTAAATTCAACAAGCTTGGGGCTTTTATAATACCAACTTGAAAAAATATCACTACAGATAAAAATTTAATTATTGCCCATTTATTGTTCAGGTAGTCCATTGAATTGAGTATGGAATTTTTACTCCTTGTTGTAGGATGATTTTAGCCCGATTTGTTTCCCATAATTATTCCAAAAGACTATATCTTATTCTTCATTTTTAAGTGGTTAGGGGTTTATCTGTAGCTCCAATTAATTAATTTGGTTAATTAATTTGGCATAATATTCCTTGAGCTAGTACTCCTTCAACTAGATACTCAATGGCGTAAGGTCATGGTCTAGTTCTCACTACAGGAAAAAGACTTAAACCCTTGCCCTATAAGCATTCTAGTGAAATAGGTTGTAATCCTTACCACCTAAAGCTCTCAGACCTATTTACAGTTTTTCGGCGCAACTTTTGTCCTAGTAGTTAGGGTCTAGTTATCAAGTCGCAGTAAATAGCGACGAAAAAATTAATCCTAGTAATTTTAGTAATCTTAGTAATTTTACAGATAAAACCGATCACAATTTTTGGCATTGGGGTTTATATAATAGAGCATTAAAGTTCTTTACCCATAGGTGATAATTGTTCGTCTATGATCAAACCATTAGTCTAGATGGATCCGGGAAAAGATCTACCCTTGTCTATGAAATTGTCATTGTCTAATTTGCTCTCGAAGTTAACAGCATTAGTTGTTCTTTCTGGTCTATCGGCTGGATTAGCCTATCTGGTCTATACCCGTCAGGAGTCTTTGCAATGGCAATATCAGTTAAGAGAACAATTTAATGGTACCCAGCCCCTAGTAATGACTAGTGGTGATCCCTATATCCGGGCTTTGATGCGCACCATTACGGCCAGTGAAGCCAATGATGTTAAACCCTACAACGTCATTTATGGGGGGAAACGCATTTATAATCTTGATCTTCATCCCAATATTTGTGTGCCCATTCGTTGGGGCCCTAACCGAGGTCTTTGTTCTACGGCGGCGGGTCGTTATCAATTTTTGAACACCACCTGGGAAGAAAAAGCAAAACTCTATCATCCTGAACCCAAAACCACTGGCTTTATCAATCGTCGGGAAGTGTATAGTTTTGAACCAGAGTATCAAGATTTTGTGATGTATAGTTGGCTCAGCGATCGCAAGGCTTGGGGATTTGACATTACGAAAAAACTCCAACAAAATCAGATTGAAGAAGTGCTATGTAATTTATCCCAAACCTGGACGAGCCTGGGATGTGGCATCGAAGACAACAGCGTCACCCCTAAATTAGTATCGATTTACCACAGTGTACTAGGGGAAGAATTGGCCAAAATGAAAATTGAATCCCCGCAAATTAGTATGGAATTGTCATTACGGGATAATTTGTAGCATAATCTTCCATCCTAGAGGATGTTTGAAAAGCCCCCTTCCCCCCCATTCTCGGGGAAATCACCTAGATTTTAACCAATGAAGTCCCCCAAATTGGGGGATTTAGGGGGCGACTTAACAACATTTGATACTTTTCAAACACGTTCTTAGACATTGGTTAATGGAAAAATGACTTCAAAAATTGATAGGTTTTAAAGACTTTACCCAATAGACTTCCTTCCTGTTTTTTCCCTGAACTGTCATCTTTGATTGCAGCAATAACTATTATGAACCCAATATTTAAGCGAATATTACTAAACAGGCATTACTCAAAATAGATATTTTAGGACTTACGCCCAAGCCCCCTAAATCGCCAAAATTTGGTGAACTTGCTTGAACGATTGTCCCTAAATATCATGGTTCCCAGGACAGAATTGAAATTTTTGTGTAAGTCCTGTATTTAATAAACATTAAGTAAGTTTTTTATCATTATCCCATGGGGCAATTAACAGCACAGGAATTAATCACACATTTGGGTTTGGAAAGACATGTGGAAGGGGGATATTTTTCGGAAACCTATCGCTCTTTAGAGTTGGTTAATACCGATCGCAGTCCCCAGCCGTCGCGATCGATGGTTACGTCGATTTATTATCTCTTGACCAAGGAGCATCCGATCGATTATCTTCATGTCAACAAATCCCCCATCATCCATTATTTCCAAGGTGGCTCTACTATTACTTATTATTTGATCAATCCCGATGGCCAATTAGAAACCCATTATTTAGGGTTAAACGTTGCGGCCGGAGAAAAACCCCAATTGATTGTACCCGGTGGTTATTGGAAAACGGCGGTACTTTTGCGGGGAGACTATGGTTTGATTGGAGAAGCCGTAGCACCAGGGTTTGAGTATGAAGATATGGCGATCGCGACCACCAAGGAAATCAAGGACAATTTTCCTAAAATCTGGCCCACGTTAGCCCCTTACATTCACCCAGAACACCATGGCTAAAGGGTTAACGCTAGTTATCTTTACCCGCTATCCCCAGTTAGGCCAGACAAAAACCAGAATGATTCCTGAGTTAGGGGCGGCCGGAGCCTTGGCCCTCCACCAGGATTTAACGGTGCATACCCTCAAAACTGCACGCACACTCCAGGCCCAACTTGATTGCCATGTTGAAATTCACTTCCATGGGGGCAATCACCGAGCGATGGCTACTTGGTTAGGGGAGGAAGGGCATCAGGTATATCGACGCCAAATTGATGGGGATTTAGGGATAAAAATGAACCATGCTTTTGGTACAACCCTCCGCGATCGCGGTGACCGTACGATTATTATTGGCACCGATTGCCCTAGTCTGACGGTGGAAATCTTGATTTCTGGTTTTACAGCCTTAGAACATCATGATGGGGTGTTAGGGCCAGCTTGGGATGGCGGTTATTATTTGATTGGCCTACAACAACCCCAACCCGAATTATTTTGTGGCATTGCCTGGGGAACGGAACAAGTAAAGCAACAAACTTTAGCGATCGTGACCCAACTAAACTTAAATTTTGCCCTACTAGAACCCCTACCAGATATCGATCGCCCTACCGATTTACCAATTTGGGAACAGATTAAAACCACGTTAGAGGATGTTTGAAAAGCCCTCCTTGCCCCCCTATTCTTGGGGAAATCACCAAATTTTAACCAATGAAGTCCCCTAAATTGAGGGATTTAGGGGGGCGACTCCACAACATTTGATACTTTTCAAACACATTCTTAGGTAATCAATCAATTAATCAAACAAACAATTAATCAAACAAACAAACAATTAATCAAACAAACAAACAATTAATTAATTACAGATTTAATCCGAATCTAATCCTAATCAATTAATATAGCCGTAGCCAAAGAGGTTAAGATACAACCGCAGCGACTACAGCTGATCCTATGGGCGCGATGATCATCGACCCTGAATAATCTTAATCATCATTGTTGTGATTTGTAGCGATCGTGATCAATCCTGTTCCCATAATCAAAAACTGTTCCAATTTTGATGTGATGACCCTAAAAACCCCCGTTGTCTTTGTTATCTTTAACCGGCCAGATAATACTCAAAAAGTTTTTGAGCGCATTAGGCAAGCCCAACCCTCTAAGTTATTAGTCATTGCTGATGGAGCTAGGGCAAATAAACCAGAAGAAGAAGAATTATGCCAAACCACCAGAGCAATTATTGACACCGTTGATTGGGACTGTGAAGTTTTAAAAAACTATTCCGATATCAATTTGGGCATTAAAGAGCGTATCAGCAGCGGTTTCAACTGGGTCTTTGAATTAGAAGAGGAAGCAATTATCTTAGAAGATGATTGCTTACCGGATTTCACTTTTTTTAGATTTTGCGAAGAACTATTAGAGCAATATCGCGATGACACCAGAGTAATGGAGATTTTGGGCAGTAATGTGTTGACAACCTGGAAGCCCGAACTGCAAAGCTATCACTTTTCTTACTTTGGCGGTTGTTGGGGTTGGGCTACCTGGAGACGGGCTTGGCAACATTACGATGTCGATATGCAGGCATGGCAAGATCCAGAGGTAAAACAAAGACTTAGGGATATTATTGGGAATGAACAACAGTATCAAAATCGGGCTCAGGTTTTTGATGCTACCTACACAGGTAAAATTCTTACGTGGGATTACCAATGGTTATTCACCCGCATGATTAATTCTGGCCTTTCCATTACTCCTTCCCGCAATCTGATTTCTAATCTAGGTTTTAATTCCAATTCCACCAACACATCACTCGATGTAAACGGGGTTGGCAATCTTCCCACCTATCCGATGGCGTTCCCGATGAAAGGGCCGCAGGCAGTGGTGGTCGATCGCGATTTTGATAATACCCGCTACGCTAAAACCTGGGATAATGGCTTTAAAAATAGGCTGAAGCGTTCCCTAAAAAGACGTTTAATGGCTCTCAAATAATAGCTTCTCCGTAAAATTGAAATTGAAATATTGAAATTGAAATCCCATAAAAGTTTTAGTCGGTAGTGCTAAAGCTGTAAAAATATTTAGACCCAGGATAATTGATTATCAAGGGGTTTAATCTTCCCGAGCTTTACTTGTATAGGACTACCAAAAATGGATCGGTTTTAATCCCAAATCCGCCCAGTAGAATAAGGGAATTGTTGAAGCCATTAATATCATCAACAATTGAAATAAAGACTGAAATAAAGATTATTTTCCCATAGTAAACAAAACGGTTTTGGTATCAGAGGATGTTTGAAATGCCCCCCTTGCCCACCATTCTGGGGGAAATCACCTAGATTTTAACCAATGAAGTCCTCCAAATGGGGGGATTTAGGGGCGACTCCACAACATTTGATACTTTTCAAACGCGTTCTTAGATCAAATTGAATAGGATAGGGAATTGCTGTAATCAAGATGGAATCTACTTTTTAAGAAAATTTCTCTTTTTTCTAGTAGGAAATTGGCTACAATTACTGCGATCAATTTAACTATTTATAACTATTTCTTAATCTTGGCCCGTCGCCCCTTACCATATACCTTAAAAAGATTTCTTTACACCATGCCTTGGACTCGCATTACCAGTGGATTAATCGCTATTACGATCGCTTTAACCGCCATTATCTTGGGGGGATGGTTTTTTGTACTGGGTATCGCAGTTACGATGTTTTTGGCTAAACAAGAATATTTCCGAATGGTCAATGCTAAGGGAATTGAGCCTTCGGTTAAAACTACAATCATCTTTTCCCAAATTTTATTAATTGTGGCAGCGATCGCTCCGACCTATACAGATGTAATGTTTTGTATTTCTGGTACGGTGATTTGTTTTTATTTATTATTTAAACCAAAACTTGCCACGATCGCGGACATTTCGACCTCAATTTTAGGTTTATTTTATTTAGGTTATTTACCTAGTTATTGGATACGTTTACGGGTAGGTTTAGATGTCAATTTTGATGCATTTCAGTTTGAAATTTTAAAAGAAATTCCCAAGTTTTTACTCACCCTCAACGATATTCCCTACGCCCTGATTGTGACCTTACTGGTGATGGCTTGCATTTGGGCCGCCGATATTGGCGCTTATTTTATGGGGAAATGGTTCGGTAAAACTAAGCTATCCCACATTAGTCCGAAAAAAACCGTGGAAGGGGCAATATTTGGCTTTCTTGGTAGTGTCATTGTTGGAGAATTAGGGGCATGGTATCTAGGGTGGAACTATTGGATGATGAGTGGTCTAATTTTAGGCTTATTAATTGGCACCACCAGTTTGCTAGGGGATTTAACAG
>JAAUPO010000436.1 GCA_012033095.1 Synechococcaceae cyanobacterium RL_1_2
GGTGCTTATGGGGCAAGGGTTTAAGGTTTTGTCCTGTAGTTAGGCTTTCCAGCTTAGGAATAAGAATTTAATAACATCTAAAACTTAAATATCGATGGGTTACGCTCCCTTGAAGGATACTCTACAAATTTCTAAGTTATTTAATTCACGATCCTTAGTACCGGACAAAAAAACAAAAACAGAAGGCTAAGATCGTTTGTAAGCTTCACTAGATAAAGGTTTTGAGCTTGTTAGGCTAAATCCTTGCAGGGAAAACATTGCAAGCTTTTTGTCCTATTAGTTAGGCCTTCTAGATAATTTTGCACTTGAGGCAGCAATCATTGTGGAAAAATTATGGAGAAAAAACCCTTTTTTTTTGGTATTTTTGATAAGTTAAGAGCTGAAAGTATTGGCTGATAAAGCATAGAAGTACTTTGCCTCCTTTTCAGAAAATTTTACTGATTATAGATTTTTGTTTGTGAAGTAAGAACAAAGGGTTTGAATCTTAATTAGGATTAAACCCAAGCAAATGCATTGTTAGTCAACAATTTTTCTGCTACGCCATTACTGATCCGAGCCAGGCTTACTTTGAATTAATGAGGTTTATTTTTTATTTAGAGTCAGTTTTTTATTTAGGGTCAGTAATTTAAGTTACTTCCATTCCTTGATGTTAATCATCACTCCGTCATCGGTCACCCATCTACTTCACCATTAATTCCATTCATTTTGATCGAACCATGTATTTTTCGCCCATGGATAATGAACCTTGGCCAAATCAACCCGTTGTTAGTAACTTGAGTTTCATCCAAAGGATTTTTTCTAATTTTAAAAATCGTAAACCAGTTCCCCCTCAAATTGTAGATCTGCACAATAGCTATCTCAAAAAACTGGATACAAAGGCCTGGCATTTGCAACGGTTACATTTGGAAAGATTTGAAAATGCTGATTTTATTAAATTTATTAATATTCAACGGGATATTCAGCTTAATGTCGGGGATTATCAAGGGCTAAAATCCGCGATCGATAAGTTGGATGTGGCCATCATCGCCGCTAAAAATTTTCTGTTGATTACTGAAACCGAACTGCGTTTCCGGGGCAAAGTCCAACAGCTTTTTTACCATTACGTTGAAAAGATTTTAGCTAAAGCCAAAACCCATGAAGAGGTGATCAGCAGCAATAAAAAACTCAGAACCCATCTCAATAAAATTAAGACTCAGAAGGGCCGTTTGGTCATTAAGCATTATCTTGAAGCGATCGATGCGGTTAGTCATCATCCTTTAGGTTTAGAGCTACTAAAAAGTTTTAAAGCCCACAAAACCAATCACTATAAAACCCTGAGGGTGGTTTCGGATTTAGCTAAGGAAACCCGCAAGGTCGATCTCCATAGCCTTGTCCATTTAACGATCCTAGTCCAGGAACGCCGTCAATATTTTAGTGATTTAGGGAGCATCCTGGATCTGCCGGTTCAATTAGATCAACCGATCGTGTATGCTCGCATGTTGCTTTATTTAGGGCTAAAACATCGCCATAGTAAGTCAGAGCGGGAATTTAAGGAGCTGATCCGGCGGTTGAGGGACTGGAAACAACCCTATAGCATTATTATTAACCTACGCCAGGAGTATACAGATCTGACGGAATATAAAATTCCTAAAACTTTTAAGGCTCCATTGCCCGGTGCGGCCATTTATGAAAAGTATAAAAATTATCTTTATAACTTTACCTCCGGGCCAGCGATCGCCCGCCCCCGATTACAAGCAGCGGCCAATAATGAACCCACCACCGCCCTGCAAAATTAGTTCTCACAAGACCCGATCTATTATGGCAACCGCGATCGAGGAACGGTAAAAGTGAAATCGCCAATATCGTTTATGGTAAGGATGTTATCCCAAACCGTCCAGTAAAATCAGGAAATTATTGAAGCCATTGGTATAGCAATCCTAAATAGCTTGTGGAAATTGAGTCCATTGAAAAACAAGTCTAGTAAGGATCTTTATGTTACGACCTAGGGCGTGTTATCCATTAGCGTTAACACGTTGATCCTGAGCTAGGTTCAGAAAATATAGTTTTGAACTGAAATCCTTAGCTAAGAAGAGTTTCAGGCTTAATGATGACAGACCCTAGTTAGGACTGCTACATATTCAGGTTTTAACCATAATTAATCTGTTGCAGTCAGATTGGCTAGTGCTATAACGGGATCAAAATTACGATAAGATTACCCGCAATCTTGAGTCCTAGGGAATAGTTATCTCCCTTCTCTGGCATTTTTGAAAAAAATTGATCGATGTTACTTGCGAGGGGCACTGATTTGTTAGTGAATTTAGTGAATTTGTCAGCGATCGCAAACTTTATATTTATAGGAATTTAAATACAGACTGGTGGAATTAGCTGGTAAAATTCCTGAGTTTGCTAAATTGTTTGAGTTTCTTCAACTTTTCAACTTTCTAATTCTCAAATTTCTAAGATTTCTCAAATTTCTCAAATTTCTCAAATTTCTCAAATTTTAAAATCTACTGTTCCCTTAATGCTATGGCAACGATCGCGTGTCAAGACAAAATTTTTTCTGACATCGAAGCAATCATTTTCGATAAGGATGGAACCCTAGAAGACTCCTCCTACTTTTTGAAAGTTTTGTCCTACGAACGGGCAAAATTTATTGGCCAAAAAATACCCGCAGCAGAGGCCTTATTTTTACAAGCCCAAGGGCTAAAAGATGATTACCTTGATCCTACGGGTTTAATGGCCGTGGGGAGCAATCGAGATAATTTATTAGTGGCAGCAGGCATTCTGGCCTATTGTGGGGAAAGTTGGTTACCGGCGTTACATCTGGCCGAGGATGCCTTTGCCCAAGCTAGTGCCAATACCATGGATCATCGTGTGGCTTCCGCGATGTTTGAAGGATGTCGAGAACTATTCCATCACCTCACCCAAGGTGGCCTCAAGTTGGGTATTTTGTCAGCGGATAGCACGGAAAATGTTAATAAATTCATCGATCGTCACCAACTCAGATCCCAGATTAGTCTAGGCATGGGGGGAGATCAGACCTTCCACAAACCGGATCCCCGTTTATTCCATCAAACCTGTGAATTGATGGGGGTTAAACCCGATCGCGTCATCATGGTGGGGGATGCCCAGGGGGATATCGTCATGGCCCAAAGGGCTAACGCTGGCGGCACCATTGGCATTTGTTGGCATAAATATAAAATTGATGCTTGCCATCTTGATAATGCCGATGTGACGATCGATCACTTAAATCAAATTCAGGTTATCGCACCTTGAACGGGGGATCCATCACCAGCTAAGGAATAAGAATTTAATAACATCTAAAACTTAAATATCGATGGTTTACGCTCCCTTGAAGGATACCTTACAAATTTCTAAGTTATTT
>JAAUPO010000039.1 GCA_012033095.1 Synechococcaceae cyanobacterium RL_1_2
TAGTGGCGATTCCCCAGGCCTATATCGAAGCGATCGAGATGATCCTGTTTCCCCATCGGTTTGAGGAAGTAACCATGGAACAGGTTAGCCCCGATCGCTCCCCTGGGTTGAGGTTCATCGACATCTTTGTCATCACCTTTACCCCCAAAACCATTGTGATTCAATATCACGATCAAGGTTTCTATGAAATTCATCGAGTTACAAGGAGGAGAAAGCCATGAATTGGATTATGGCCGTGATGATCCTAACGTTATTGATTCCCATCTATGAAGCTTGGCAGGATGATGATATTTGGCAAAAACTATTAGCCTTCAGTAGCATTGCCGCAAAAACTTCCATCATGATTTTAGTGGTATCCGTCATGCGGGATGACTGGATGATTGGCGTTACGGGAGTATTGGTACTAACAGTGGGAAATGCAGCCTTGATGCTCCTCGCCCACATCATTAAACGCTTAAACTCCGCCGATACCTAAACCCATAAGTGGTTTCTAAGTGGTTTCCTTCATCCCCAATGCCATGATTGGCTTTTGGCTACATCGATCGCAGATCTCCTCTAACCCATAATAACTACCTCATCATTAATCACTAACTAATAAAACTAATAACCCATCAAACACTTAAACCATGCTTTTTCCTAATGCTCCCCCAATGATGCACCCCAATTATTTTTAATAAAACTTTCTTGCTAACTCGGCCTTAAACCCTTACAACGGTTACGAAAAAAATCCCTAGTTTGTGCCCAGTACATTCTTGCCTCATCCCCCAACTTTGTCCTCAAGCCCTTTATTTTCCTTGATCTATGGTTATCAACATTCTTAGCTATGGCTGTATTATCCTCGGAGTGATTTTTTGGTTATGGGGAACGATCCCCCTACTAGGTCACCGATCGCTGCTCTTTAAACTCCATAGCTTATCTGTGGCGGATACCCTCGGCTCCATGGCCATTGTGTTTGGTCTGTTATTGCATATTTCCCGTGAATGGCCTCTGTTGTTACTAGCCTTGTTCGGTTTAATGATTTGGAACACGCTCTTAAGCTACGTTTTAGCCTATTGCTCTAGTAAAACCGATCCCCACCGATCGTCATTGAGGACAACTATTAAATAGTAATAAATAGTACAACTTACAGCATTAAACACTATGGATGATCTCTTACTTATTCCGCTCATCGCCCTATTACCTTTAATGGCAGGGGTTTTGATGCTCCAGGTTAATCCTTACCATGCCCTAGTTTTAAGGGGATTACTGGGGGCCATAGCCGCTTTAATTTATGCCCTATTAGGGGCGGCGGATGTGGCCTTAACCGAAGCGTTGGTGGGGACGATGCTATCCATTACCTTGTACGCGATCGCGGTGAGATCCTCCCTGTGCATGAAATTAGGCGTAATTGAACATACCCTGGATTCCGAAAATCTCCCCTCCCAGCATCAAGAACTAATCAAACAAGTAAGGCGCATCCTCAATAAATACCACCTTCGCCTTGAGCTTCACCCCTATCCCGATCAAGCCACGTTAGAAGCCGCCCTCAACAATAAAGAAGTTCATACGATCTATAAAGATGACCTCTTTCAAACCAGAATTAACCGACTATATGATTTTCTCCATCAACCCTAGCCCCCCAAACATTGTAGTCGAACTAATCTCAACTCCCTTACCCTCCACTGCGGCTTCGACAAAAACATAAACAATACAAACAATATAAACAATATAAAAATCACAAAAGAGGCATTCCCATTAACAACTCAACTTACTCTTAGCCAGAAGGCTGTGGCCAAGGCATTGCTAAACAGGGAACGTTAACCCAGTTCATCATGGTGTCATGGTTAATGCAATGTATAAAGTCCCCATCATCATCATTAAATTCCCCGTTCCTAACCTTCATCCTATTCCCCATCCCTAACCGCTTTACCCCTATGAAATGGATCTACCTTGCCGTCGGCGTTGTTTTATATTGTCAAATACTTGTCTTGACCGATATTACTCCCCACCATAGCGGAGATTTAGTCGCTGTAATTGCGAAAGAAAGCGAAGTGCCTAGTGCGGTGGCGGGGATTATTTTGCGTAATCGCCTCTATGACACCATGTTTGAGGTCGTCGTATTTACGATCGCCATCATGGGGGTCAAATTTTTATTAGCCAACGAAAAACCTCCCCATCAAATCTATCAACTACCGGATCAACCTTCCATTATTCTGGCCCGGTTAGGGGCAACCATTACGGCCCTAGTGAGTGTGGAGCTAGCCCTAAAAGGTCACCTTAGTCCGGGGGGAGGTTTTGCTGCGGGGGTAGCAGGAGGTACCGCGATCGGTCTAGTGGCGATTACTTCTTCCCCCCAATGGATGGACAAAATTTATAAACGATGGAACGCAGCCCTTTTGGAAAAATTATCCGTGATTGGCTTTATCGCCATTTCCATTGTGATGTTTATTAGTTACCAATTTCCCACCACTGCCCTAGCCCCTTTAGCTGGTGGGCTCTTTATCCCGTTATTAAATGTAATCGTGGCCCTAAAAGTAGCCCTAGGCTCCTGGTCAGCCATGATCCTGTTTATTCGTTATCGAGGCTTATTTTAAGGAGTTGATCGCCTTAACTAGGGGCACTTATACCCACCCCATCAATTAAGTGAAGCTACAAATAAAAATCCCCTGGGTAAGCCGGCCTATCTCGATCCAGCATTCCACTATGTTGAAGTCAAACCTTGGCAAGATATAGTCTTTGGGGATAATTATGGGAAATAAATAGACGTAAAATTATCGGTAGTGCTAAAGCTGTAAGGATATTTAGACCCAGGATAATTGATGATCAAGGGGTTTAATCTTCCTGATCCTTACTTGTATAGAACTACCAATAAATAGACGTACAATTATCCTATGGGAAGGAACCAAAATCCCATACTAAATCAAATTGACTATAAGATTTGTTCCCCTGTTGATCAAAGTTTTAGGACTTACGCACAAGCCCCCTAAATCTCCCAAATTGGGGGGAATTGCTTGAACGATTGTCCCCAAACATCATGATTCCTAGGACAGAATCGAAATTTTTGCGTAAGTCCTGACTTTTTGTTTAAGTCCCAACCATTAATTGTGACCAAAATTACTGAAATCCTCATGGTCTCGTTGTCAATATTCAATCCCCATTTTATAACTGGAATGGGGGTTAAATACTGATAGACCCTAGCTATTTTTGAATGCCATAGCACAGTAAACCAATGGGGGCTCCAGCATTTGTCTGATCGCTCATCACATCAAAGGATATGTCTTTAAGTTGGGTCATAAACCTAGCAAAATTTTGGGTGCGGGCTCCATTTTGGTCATTAACTTTTTGCCAACTCCAATCCTGCCACCAGAGAGGGGTTTCTAAGGACTCAACACCAATTTTGGTTTGGTATAGATAGACTCCATCATAATCAATGGCATCGGTATTTAATTTGCTAACAATGGTTAATTGTTCCTGGGATGGGGTTAAGGTTAAATCTTCTACCTTCAATGCGGAAGTTAGATTGGCATCATTACTGGGTTCAAATTGGGAATAGCCATCGAATACTTGTACACCGATCGCGCTGGCCAAAGCAGTTGGTTCAAAGGCTAAACTATAGGGGACTTTATTCACTGGGACTTCAAAGGTGAGGTTTTGTTCACTGGAGCCATTTGGTAAAATTTGAAATAATTGGTAGGGATTATTACCCTCATTTTCCACCACAACCCCCTTTACCAGTAATCAAATCTGGTTGAGTTAAATTCCCTCCCATTTCCTTCGGTTCATTAAGGCTAATCAACGGTTCAGTTAATCGATCGGAGGGGAACAGAGTTAAATAACCTTGGCTACCGTTAGTTAAGTCAGGGGTTTTGGCTGCAATTTTTTCAAAGTAATGGGCCACATCCGCTGTAGGCCCAACAAACAAGACATAAAACGGCCGGTAGCGATCGCTAGTTTGGGCTGTAGTGTCATAGTTCCGTGCTTGCAATCCCCCCTGGGTATTATTTAAGTAAATTTTGCCAGCAAATTCACTTTTAACTGCCCAAACTCCCACTGCATAACGTTTATCTTGATTCAAGTAATGTTGCTGCAAATTGCTGGTAAGTTTAGTGACATCTCCGTCATCCTGCTCTAAGTCAGTAACGATGACAATTAAATTATCTAAATCCTTATCCCCTGATGGTGGCTTAATGGCTTCATGGATGGGGCTGGATACTTCAGGGAACCCAGGATTAGTGCCATCATAGAACCCTGGTAATTCAGCTTGGCGAAAACCAGAACGATCAATGGCTGGATTTTCTTGGCCAATCCGAAAATAGCTAACTTCCGGTTTAATAGCACGAAGACCGCGATCGAGGGCTAAAATATCCCCCAACGTTTTCAGGGCCTCTCCATAATAACTATCCCGAGATTGAACATAACCCAACATCGAGCCACTACCATCGACATATAAAGAAATATTCAGTTTTGGATCAGGAACCACCTGAGTACTTGCCGTTTGTTTTCCTTGTCCTTCTGGGTTAATGGATTGAGCCATGGTTGCTTCTGGTAAAACACATTCCGGATTAAGGGAAACTGGACTACGACAAGCGTTTAATCCTATGGTGATAAATCCAAGGGCAAAAATAGTCTTAATTGGTTGATATCGGTACACGTTAGCTTGGTTATTTGATCAGTTTAATTGCTGGTTACATCATAGGCGATCGGGAAAAAACACGCTCTAAATCCTCAATCACAACAATTAGGAATTGAAGAAGTAATCCTTTATAGTTTTTTCTTGTTCAGGACTTACGCAAAAATTTCAATTCTGTCCGGGGAACCATGCTGTTTGGAGATGTTTGGAGACAATCATTCAAGCAATTCCCCCAAATTTGGAGGATTTAGGGGGCTTGTGCGTAAGTTCTATTGTTATGTAAAGAAAATATAAATACATCATCGAGAATATTTAGCTCTACTATGGTTGCACAAGCTAATGCCCTTTTTAATAAGGCCTTTAATAAGGCCGTTTTAATTTTTTTAATTGTCATTAATGCAATGGATACAATTGTAATTTTTGAGCAGGAAGAATTTGATCTTGAGCCCCTTTTTCATTTTTTACAAAGTCAGGGCTATCAAGTAACCTTGGAAAAAATTACACATATTAGAGCGATCTCTAAAGGCTTAAATCGAGAAAATGTCATTAAAACTATTGACAAATTACAACCACAACTAATTCTAGTCACTGCAACGGAAACGGATCCTTGGGGCTTAGAATTATTAACGATTCTCAAACAAGATATTAATCTTAGCTCTATTACCTTGATTGTAATCAGTGATAATTTAGCTTTGTGGCGGCAAGCAATGGAAAATCAAGCCGATGATTTTTTGATTACCACCCATGATTTAACAAATTACGATAAAGCGATCAAAGCTAGGTTAAAACCACCGGATGTAACGGAGCGGACTAACACAAGGATTAAGGATTCATTACATCTGATTACTAAGCCATTATTAGAACAATTTAATACAACTATTACTAATATTATTGCTACAACCCAACTATTGCAGCTTAATAGCAATAAGTCAGTTACAACGCAACAGTTAAGCACGATTAAACTTTTAAAGGATTCAGCTTTTCGCCTCAATAATGTCTTAGAAAAGAGCAACTTATTTTGTGATCTTTTGCTCTATCAAAATAATTGTATTCATAATGAATTCATAACATTTTCTATTCAAGAAGTAATTGATTTCAAAATCAAAAAATTCCTTCCTCCAACCATAAAAACGGAATCCTTAACTATTGAATTAGAAAATTTTCATGTCAAAATTTTATGCAGTCACTTTAGTCAGCTATTAGATTGTTTTTTGAGTACACCTTTGGCAAAGTCACCCCTAATAGCACCGTACATATTAATAGTTTTGTTGATCATAATTTGTACTATTTGGCAGTGTCTTTACAGCACCATCTTTTTACGGAGGAAGAAATTTATAAAGTCAATAAGTTTCAATTTAACCTAACAAACTTAAGTTTTATTATTGATATTTCCTTAATCAAGCTATTAACTGATTTTTATCAAGGTCAATTTTTTATTGAACCAAATCAAACCTCAACAGTCATCATTAAATTAGCCTTACCCGTTACGGAGATGAATTTTAATTGATTTTAATTGATTTTAATTAAATCAAAATTTTTAAACTAGTTGAAACCTTTGGTCAGCCAATTGACGATCGCCAAAATTGCCATAATAGTGAGTAATTATTCTACTTAGTTAATTTAGACTTAGAGAGATTAAAAGCTATTATGATAACTATTCCCAAAAAACAAAAACCTAGATTTTATGATCTTAATCTAGGTTTTTATATAATGTTTTTTAAAATCGAGCAATCTGTAATAAGTTTGGATCAATAATTTTAATTAAATCAAATTAAATGAAATTAAAATCCCCACAAAGTTAAAGCGCACCCATGCTAGCTAAGCCCAAAATTACACCAATACCGATAATGTGGCCGAGGCTAGTAGTCCCAAGGACAGCTCCTGCACTTAAATTACCAAACATTTGGGGCATGGGCATCCCAGGACCAACATTGGGTTGTTGAATAGTAGCTTTGCCGATCGCGATCGCAACAATATTGCAAATAATCATCACCACTGCAACCTTAGGACTCCATTCTAAAGTAGCTGGAATAGAAGTTAGTAATAGAGCGTTAATCATGGTTAATTTCTCCTAAAAAACTTTTTTGATAAGCTTAATAAACTTTTTTAAACAAAATTTGCAAAAGCAGATTTCGCCCTCATTTTAAGGGCAGATTTCCATAGATTGCATTAAGTTTTACTAAGTTTTTTGTCAATCAGTAAATACAAGACTTACGCAAAAATTTCAATTCTGTCTTGGGAACCATGATTTTTGGGGACAATCGTTCAAGCAAGCCCCCTAAATCCACAAAATTTGGGGGGCTTGTGCGTAAGTACTATAAATATTTTAAAAAAATTCTAAATATTCACTGATTGATTGTCCCCCATTGCCTGGGCAATCGTCAGCCAGGGTTTAATCTCCCAAAATCCCACTACGAATGGGAAAAGCTAAAGGTGGTACGTACTTAACGGGAGTCGGGGAACTGGTCACCGTGGTTAACCAATAGAGCCAGATTACATCAATGGTAAAGAATAGGGTTAAAGGAATTTGAGCTTGTTTTACGGGGTTGATCAAAAACGCAGCGATCGCGATCGAGCCTAAAGGCATTAAGAGAAACAGAAACCAAAATAAACGCCATTTTAAAAACTCTTCCGATCTACCAGTAGCAAAGAAAACAGTGATGACGTACCAAATAATTAAAGTAACTAAGCACGTGATTAAAACCGTTAAAGATGCCCGCATAAAATATAAATCGAGCCATTTATTCAAATTTAAGCTACCAGGAAAATCATTAATTACAATCCCTAAAAGTCTTTGTTCAAATACAATGCGCTGGAGAAAAACAAGGGCAATTCCCACGATCGATAACACAATTAAACGAATAAGGGCTCCAGTTTTCATGGCAACTACAGTTTTAGTTTTTTAAAAAAATTTTTCGATTTTAGGGAAAGTCAAACATTGCTTTTGATAATATACACTTTTTCTTTGTAATTTAATTCTTAAATTACAACCAATTTAAAATAATTTAAAAAAATTAAAAATAATAATTTAGATAAAGGCAACTCAAACTACCCTGACTCGTAAATTTAAACTAAAACCAATTATTCCACAGGACTTACGTAAAAATTTCGATTCTGTCTTGGGAACCATGATTTTTGGGGACAATCGTTCAAGTAAGTCCCCAAATTTGGGGAATTTAGGTGGCTTGTGGGTAAGTCCTATTTCAATTATTTGCTCAGAACAATTGCCAGTTGAACTCTGAATTATTAATTGGATTTAATTGAATATCAAAAAAATAATTTTAGTTAGCCTTAATTGAATAGTTTGTTCCCTTTACTCAAATTTAAAATGCTTAAACTTAAATGCTTAAACTTATTTAAGTTGCTTTAACTTAGATTTAATTAACTCTTGTAGTGCAGTTGTCTAGGTTAGTATGTTGAAATTTAATTCTTAATTCCATAAAAAATTAAAATTAAACCAGTGTATAAAATATATATTGCTAAATTAAAACCTAAAATAAAGCCAGATAATTGAATTCGATTAAAAGGAGAAGCAAAAAATCCCCTTACCGAACTTCTTCTAAACTGAACAAATTTAATATAGACTAAATCTTTAACTGAAAATGCCCCTAAAAAACTGATGATTAAAAATACAAACCCCCATTTAAACTGATTTCTAATCACAATTTCAAATATTGCAAATGGGACTCCTATCATTGAGGTTAATAGCACTGCCACCGCTGTAGGAACAATAAGTTTAACGGTTTTAATAGGTAATTTAAACCATATTTGAAATAGCCAAGTCATAAATATTAGTTCTAATAGTAGCAGCACTAATAAAATTAACCATTGAATAAAATACATAGGGTTATTTTTTTATTTTTTTTCAATAGAAATGCTTAAATTGTGGAAAATAACCAGTATTTTTAGGATCAAACCTAAAGATCTAACGAATATTATTTATTGATCAACTAAATTTAAGTAACTTAAATTGTTTGATTGTTAGTAGCTTTAACCTTCACAATACCTAAGGGGATGGGAGTATATGGCAAGCCTAAGTAGTTTGTGGCAATTGAGTACATTGAAAGCCAAATCTAGTAAAGATTTTCATGTTATGTCCTAGTTAAGACTGCTATATTACATTGAACCCAAATATTGTTATGGATTACCAGCTTATTTTATCTATCTTACTGCAACTTTTTTTGATGGCTGTAGTTAAATTTGAATTTAATCAAAAGCGATGGTTAATAACTATTTGCGTTATGGTTGCTATTTTAAGAAAATCAAATAAAAGCTTTGTCATTGTTGATACGTCCTAAGGTTGATGATGTTAGCTTTATTTTTGAAATGACTATATTTTTAGTCTGGGTTAGAAGCTTGGAATCGCTTTCAAGTTATGATTTAACAATCATTAATGTGTGGATTTGTTATAAATTCATAGTAAATTTGGTAAATCTATTTTTACCAATCTATCTTAATTAGATAATAGACAAAGAAAGAAATGTCAAATCGTTTGTTTTTTAATTGATGTTGTTGAGATGTTTGTATTACCTTGGCGGGTGGTTAAAATAGTAATTGAGTTTTTATTATTTTCGTTAATTTTATGATGGCTTCTAGTAACGTAACGCCTTTGGAGGAGAGATTTTTCCCGGCCCATCTATCGGCTCCTGAGCTACTAGCTCCTGCTGGCACTTGGGACTGCGCGATCGCGGCGGTAGAAAATGGAGCGGATGCCATTTATTTTGGACTAGATAAATTTAATGCCCGTATGCGGGCCCATAATTTTACGGAAAGGGATTTACCCGAATTAATGGCGTTTTTGCATCGCCGGGGGGTAAAGGGTTATGTCACCCTAAACACCCTAATTTTTACAGCGGAGTTAGAGGAAGTAGAGCAATATTTAAGATCGATTATCCGGGCTGGAGTTGATGCCGCGATCGTGCAGGATGTGGGTTTATGTCGTCTCATTCGGCATTTATCCCCTAATTTTCCGATCCATGGTTCTACCCAAATGACGATAACTAGTGCCATCGGTGCGGAATTTGCCCGCTCTCTAGGGTGTGATTTAGTGGTCTTAGCACGGGAATGCTCTATTCAAGAAATTAATAAAATTCAAGCTCAGTTAAGCCAACGCCAAATTAGGATGCCGTTAGAGGCGTTTGTCCATGGAGCGTTATGTGTGGCCTATTCGGGTCAATGTTTAACTAGCGAATCCTTGGGAGGGCGATCGGCTAATCGGGGGGAATGTGCCCAGGCCTGTCGTATGCCCTATGATCTCATTGTGGATGGTAAACCTTTAGATTTGGGCGATCGCCGTTATTTACTAAGCCCTCAGGATTTGGCTGGATTGGCTGTATTACCTGAATTGATCACCACTGGGTTGGTATCCCTCAAAATTGAAGGCCGCCTCAAAACCCCGGAATATGTAGCCAGTGTAACCCAAGTGTATCGCCAAGCGATCGATCAGGTCATAGCCGGGCTAAAGCCAACCGTATCGACTCAGGAACAATACCAATTAGAAATGGCTTTTTCCCGGGGTTTATATACCG
>JAAUPO010000437.1 GCA_012033095.1 Synechococcaceae cyanobacterium RL_1_2
GCGATCGCCCCGATAACCCCACCAGCAATAATTTTTGCCAGAATTGCGGTGTAGCATTAATTCCCTACCTGCGCAGCCGTTACCGCCCGATCCGGTTATTGTCCGATGAAGGGGGATTTGGGCGGACATATTTGGTCAGCGATCGGGATAATTTAGATGCTCCCTGTGTGATTAAACAATTAGGTAGTCCTATACAAGTAAGGATCAGGAAGATTAAACCCCTTGATAATCAATTATTCTAGGTCTAAATATCCTTACAGCTTTAGCACTTTTAGCACTACCAACAATTAATCCCCCAGGGAGCCCAGGGAGGGCCTGCCAGCAACGCCCAATTTAAAAAAATCAAAGAATTATTTTTTAGGGAAGCCCAACAACTCAAAGTATTAGGGGAACACGCCCAAATACCTACTCTATTAGGTTTTTTTGCAGAACAATATCCGGTCAACTCAGAAAAATTATTTTATTTAATTCAGCAATTCATCGACGGTAAACCCCTAGATCAAATTACGCCGGATCAGGTATGGATGGAAGCTAACGTTAAAAAAATTTTGGGAAATATTTTACCTGTCTTAAAATTTATCCATGGAAAAAGGGTAATTCATCGGGATCTTAAACTGCCCAATATTATTCCCTGGTCATCGGATCAAAAATGGTTTCACTTTGCCAAACCAACGAACACCATGCCCATAAGAGAATCCCTTCCGAATCAGTACGTTGTTGAAACAAAAATATGATGAGCATCCGCCAGCAGGGGTTATTGGTTTTGTGACTCGCCAACGCCTACGGTGATTAGGTTAAAATGGATTTTGTTTAACCATTGAAATGGCTCCATGAATTTGAAATTTAATCAGTGACCACCTTAAGAACAGAACTCTTTCCCCGGTATTGTCTTTAATTCTTACCACCGTTCGCGATCGCTGAACGATCACCACAACAATTAATCCAATAACCAATAACAAGATTAAAGACATAATGAGCTTTACCTAAGCCAGGTTTAATTTCAGTTGACCCTAGCTTAGGGCCGATTTGATTAGTTGTCTAAATTTGAGGTTCCCCTTCTAGGCCGTCATAAAGGCGATCGAGTTTCATTCTTTCTTCTGCACTTTTCAAAAAATAACCACTCATCATCGCGGAAGCTAAAAGACGGCTTAAGTGCTCGCGTTTAGTAGTAATCGTTACACCAAAGCCCTCTAGAGGTAACCCTCCCAACAGCCCCAAAATATTGTTTTCGATAACTTTTGCCACTTCCGGAGAAGGGGGTTGGGATAAATGGGCAACGGTGTCAGCATCGAGGGATTGAATATAATGCCAGAGTCCATCGTTACTGTTAAGTGCAGGAGCAAAGAGATTATGGTTAGTGTTGGTGGATTCTGGATAGCTCATTATCTTTAACCTCGTAAATTAATTACTGTTAATTACTGTTAATTACTTTTGTTTAGATACAAGTCAAATTTAACAATTTACGTCTAGCAATTGCAGTTAGAGAAACCGAACCTTAAGGGGGAGATTTTACGCTGATATCAATAGCAAAGATCATTGATTCAGTATCGTTATTTTTTGCCCCCCATGTTCCTCCTAAATTTCCTAGAGTTGAGGGGGCGTGTTAACTGATTGCTGCCCATTGGGGCGATGGAGGGTTTAAAGATTCTCTAATCCATCTAGATCAGATAGCAGTCCTAACTAGGGAGTGTCATTAATTAGCCTTAAAACGTTGATCCTGAGCTAGGTTCAGAAAGTATAGTTTTAAACTGAAATCCTTAGCTAAGAACGTGTTTGAAAAGTATCAAATGTTGTGGAGTCTCCCCCTAAATCTCCCAATTTGGGGGACTTTATAATGATTTTCAGAAAATTTACCCCTAGAATGGAAGGCAAAGGGAACTTTTCAAACATCCTCTAAGAAGAGTTGCAGGTTTAAATGATGACAGGCCCTAGGTCATAACATTAAGATCCTTACTAGACTTGGCTTTCAATGTACTCAATTTGCCACAAGCTATTTAGGATCGCTATACAAATAGATTATAGTCAATTTATTTTAGTATGGGATAGCTGCTTCCCGCTATGGAATGCTTCCGGCTTTATTTATTTCCCGTAATTATTAAAAAAGAGTATATCTACGAGGATCTAAGCTCATCCCTATCTATTTGTTGGGATATTCTGGGATGTTGAATCGTCAACCCAAGCTGCCATAAACTAACTGTATTTAGCCCGCAATATCAAATGATCCCTAGACACTATGACTAATACTTTTATCCCGATTATTTTGGCTGGAGGCAAAGGGGAAAGGTTTTGGCCCTTAAGCAGACTAGATCGTCCAAAACAATTTCTTTCCTTAGATGATACCGGCAAAAGTTTATTGCAGAATACTGCCGATCGCTTGTTACCCCTCGCCCAAACCTGGGAACAATTATGGGTGGTGACCTCCGCTGGGGTGGCGGATTTAGTCAAGGAACAATTACCGGACTTACCGGCCAATAGTTTACTAATCGAACCAGAAGGCAAAGATACGGCTCCGGCGGTGGCCTGGGCTAGTTGGTTGGCCCAACAGCGTTATGGCGAAGATGCTATTTTAGGTTTTTTTCCGGCGGATCATTGGATTGGGAACGAAGAAAAATTTGCTGAAATTATTGCCCAAGCCCGTTCTTTGGTGGCCTCCACCGACGCGATCGCGACCCTCGGCATTAATCCCACCGAACCCGCTACGGGCTATGGATATATAGAACAAGGCGCGATCGCTGATTATGGTGCGTATCAAGTGAGCCGATTCACCGAAAAACCCGATCGTGAGACCGCAGAACAATTTTTAGCCACCGGTAAATTTAGCTGGAATAGTGGCATGTTTATCTTTCGGGCCGGTACTGTCATTCAAGAATTAGATAACCATAGCCCCGCATTAATGGCGTTAATTAGAGAAAAAGGGGCTGAGGCCTATGGCCAACTAGAAAAAATTAGTATTGATTACGCCCTCATGGAAAAAACCCAATTAGCCTACGTGATCCCCGCCGATTTTGGTTGGGATGATCTAGGGGATTGGAATGCGTTGGGCCGGTTACATCCCCAGGATCAAGCTGGCAATGTGAATTTAGGGGATCACGTTAGTTTAGATACCCATAACGCGATCGTGTATGGGGATGAATCCAACGCTGAATTAATTGTCACCATTGGTTTAGATGATGTGGTGATCGTTAGAAACGGTAATGCTACCTTGATTGCCCGCTGCGATCATACCCAGGATATTAAACAAATTCTCAAACAACTCCAAGCTGATCCACGCTATAAAGAATTTTGTAAAAACAGGACTTACGCAAAATTTCGATTCTGCCCTGGGAACCATGATGTTTGGGGATGTTTGGGGGTAATC
>JAAUPO010000438.1 GCA_012033095.1 Synechococcaceae cyanobacterium RL_1_2
CCGCGATCGCGACGGAACCGGAAAGGTTGTAAAAGCCTCCCCCAAGGTTAGCCACATTACCGGATAGGGTACTGGTATTAATTCCCAACGTCCCCCGATTATTCAAAATCCCCGCCCCTTTGGAGGTGACAGTATTGTTCGTAATCGTGCTGGCGGTGAGGTTGATAGTACCGTCATAGTTATAGATAGCTCCCCCACCATAATTATTAGCTCGGTTACTCGTCAAACTCGAATTAGTGATATTAACAGTGCCGAAGTAATTGAAGATTGCTCCTCCTTCAGTACTGGACGTATTACCGGACAGGGTACTATTGCTAAGGGCGAGGGTGCCTCCCTCCACAAAGATGGCTCCCCCTCGAAGACTAGAGGAGTTAGCGTTCAAAGTACTATTGGTGATGGTAACGTTCTCATCCTGAATCCCAAGGGCTCCCCCATTGGTGATGGTGGTTCTACCTCCGGTGAGGGTGAGGTTATTGAGGTTAACTGCTAGAACGTTATTATAATTGCCGTCATTAATGTTAAAAATGCGACTAAGATTATTACCACTAATGGTGAGGTTGCGGGTTGCTGGGTTGATTGTCCGTATCACCATTGATCGTGACATTTTTGTTAATTAATAACTCTGTACCATTGAGGACAATTGTACCGTTGGCTAGGCTGGGGGCAAAAGTAATGGTTCCTCCATCGGCGATCGCTCCGAGGGCTTCCCGTAAACTAATATCCCCAGGGGTCAAATTACCGTCATTTTCATCGATCAGAATATCTACTACTAAATTATTGGGAGGGATCGTGATTGATGCTTCAAAGGCACCAATATCCGCTCTTCCGCCGATCACACGATTAAATCCAGAACCCCGTTGATCCGTAGTTAAATTATTAGAATTACTACCGGCGTTCAGGGCTGGGGATGAGGGTAATAAACCGTGGGTTTGGGTGGGGCCGCCATTGTTGGCCAGGGGTTCTACACCGGGATTGGTATTGTTATTAAGATCTCCGGTTTGAGTAAAAACCGTATTACCGTTACCAGTACCAATTAAATTATTCCCAGAACTTACAAAACCAGTTCCGGCGGTATTGTTGGCCGTAGCGACATCACCGGTTACATTCCCGGCAATAATGCTGGAGGTCACGGTGACTCGGCCATTATTGGTGACACCATTGTAAACATAACCTTGGGTATAGACCCCACCACCGGCTTGGCTACCTTGGTTGAGGGTAACGGTGCTATTGCGTACCGCGATCGTGCTGCCGTAATTAAAAAGGCCCCCTCCGAACGTAGCACTATTGCCAGAAATAGTACTGTTCGTCATGGTTATGGTGGTGCCACCGCTATAAATGCCCCCTCCACGATTAGTGGCAGAGTTACCAGAAATGGTACTACCAGTGATGGTGGTGGTGCCTTTCGTATAAAGTCCGCCCCCTAAATTAGCCCGATTATCCCGCAGGGTGCTATTGGTCAGGGTCAAGTTTTCTTCGTTGAAGATGGCTCCACCTGTTTGATTCGTATTGCCCCCAATCAAGGTTAAACCATTGAGGGAAACCACTCTTTCTGTGCTCTCATTGCCATCGTTAATGGTAAAAATGCGGGTGGCGTTATTGCCGCTAATGGTGACATTGGCAGTGCTGGGGTTATTGTCAATATCGCCGTTAATGGTGACATCGGTTTGAATATTTAACGGGCCATTGGTGAGGGTAATGGTGCCATTATTGAGCCCGGAAGCAAAGGTGATAGTTCCCCCAGGGCCAATGAAGGCGAGGGCATCCCGTAAACTGATATCCCCATCGGTAATACTGCCATCGGCTTCATCCCCTAGGGTGTTGACCACTAAGCTGGTGGAGTTGGATTCGTATGCTCCAATATCTGCCTTCCCATTTTTAACGCGATCGAAGCCCGCCCCCCGTTGATCGGTGGTTAAATTATTGGGGTTACTGCCCTTGTCGATCGCGGGGGACCCAGCAAGGTGAGCATGGGTCTGGGTGGGGCCGCCATTATTCCCTAGGGGCACCAGTTTGGGATCGGCGTTGTTGGTAATATCGGTACTTTGATTGAAAAACGAGATCGCGTTGCCATCACCGATCAAATTACTGCCGCTACTAGTAAAGCGAGTATTCGCGGTTTCCCCCCCATTATCCACATCGGTGTTAGTATTGCCGGCAATGATACTAGAGGTGACTAATACCTGGCCGTTAATAGTGCCGCTCGCCTGACCCCGGTTATGTACGCCGCTACCTAATGGGGCGGTGTTGAGGGTAATGGTGCTGTTGCCAAGGGTGACGGTGCCGCCATTATTCAATACCCCTCCCCCTTGAGCTGTTGCGGAATTACCGGAAATGGTGCTATTTCTAACGGTAACGCTTCCCCTTTGGTTATAAATTGCTCCCCCTAGGGTGGTGGCGGAGTTCCCAGAGAGGGTGCTATTGGTGAAGGTGACCGTACCGAGATTATTCGCGATCGCTCCCCCGATCGCAGCGGAGTTATTGGCGAGGGTACTATTGAGGATGGTGACGTTTTCCTCGTTGTTCCGAATGGCCCCCCCATTCTGGGTAGAGCTTCCCCCAGTGAGGGTCAGACCATCTAGGGTAACGCTTAGTTTATTGGTGGCGTTACCATCATCAATGCTGAAAATGCGACTGAGGTTATTGGCATTAATGGTCACATTCGGGGAGCTGTCATTGTTATCCGTATCCCCATCGATGGTGACACTTTTATTAATTAATAACTCTGTACCATTGAGGGTAAAGACGCTGTTCACAAAATTAGACGCAAACTTGATGGTTCCCCCATTTGCGATCGCGGCGAGGGCATCCCGTAAACTAATATCCCCATCGGTGACGCTACCATCAGCTTCATCCACCAACGTATTAACGGTTAAGGTGGTGGGAGGGGGTACTAGCTCGTAGGCTCCAATATCCACAGTACTATCCACAATGCGAGGGAACCCAATGCCCCGTTGATCCGTGGTTAATGCCGCCCCAGTGGGGCCTAAGGCCCTAGCATTACTTCCCCGATTAAAGGCGGGGGAACCTACCACGAGGCTATGGGTAACGGTGCCGCCCCCGGTATCACTGAGGGTGGTATTGATGATACTGGTTAAAGCGGTGGCATTGGTTTGGCTGGCGTTGGCATTGATATCCGTTGCTCCGGGGGTAACCCCCACAAACGCAGTGGCATTGGTGAGCCCGTTATGGCCAAAGAGATTATTCCGATTAACCACGATCGTGCCACTATTGGCCACCTCCGCCCCACTGGGGGAAGTGTTACCTGAAATTAAGGTATTAGACAATTCTAGGGTACCAACGGTGTTATCAATGCCCCCACCCTGGTCGTCCCAGCGTTGATGGCCAAGGTGCTATTAAC
>JAAUPO010000439.1 GCA_012033095.1 Synechococcaceae cyanobacterium RL_1_2
AAAAGTTGGTTTCCTGGGGTTTTGAGGTGGTTAAGGATCGTGAATTAAATAACTTAGAAATTTGTACGGTATCCTTCAAGGGAGCGTAAACCATCGATATTTAAGTTTTAGATGTTATTAAATTCTTATTCCTAAGGGGTAAGAAAGGTCGGGAAAATCGTGATCCTCTAATTGAAACCAATCTCAACTAATGCCGGTTGAGGGAGGAAAGCTAGTTCTAGACCGGTTGCAAAATTTGATCGATCGCGACCATCTCTCCGTTCGTGGTGAGGAATTTATGATCTTTGGTTGCTCTGATCCTTTGGCCATTATCAAGCTCGTATTCAAATACCTCTTGCTTACCGCGATCGTGCCATTGGACGATGGGTTGGGTGTAAATTAATCCCTGGGGATTGACGCTATAGACCGTACAGACAATCTCCTCCTCTACAATTTTTCCGATCGCGAGGGGCCCATACTCCACCGTTAAAACGGGGGTGTCATAGCTCAGGCAATACTCAGCAAATTTTTCCATTTGGTCAAATAGATCCTCCGCGATCGTGGGATCTACTCCGTTTTTAGCGGCTCCATCCACAAAAACTTCCCGGTGTTTTTTCATTTCCGAGACCTTTTTTTTACCCATGGCCCGCCGTAACAAGTCCGCTTCCCCTAGGGAATAACCCGCCAAATCCTGGGCCATTTTCATGATTTGTTCTTGATACACCAACACCGCATAGGTTTCATTCAAAATATTTTTGAGTAAGGGATGTTGATAAACAATCTGTTCCCGGCCGTGTTGCGATCGATGAACTTAGGAATTAGACCCGCATCTAAAGGCCCCGGACGATAGAGGGCCAAAATAGAAGAAATATCTTCAATGCCGGAGGGCTTAAGATCCCGCACAATTTGCCGCATTCCATCGGATTCCAGTTGAAAAATGCCCCCTAAATCCCCACTTTCGAGTAATTTATGGGTATTTTCAATGTCCTTGGGTAGATGACGGGTATCTCCTTTCGCAATAATTTCCAAGGCTTTACGTTCATCGAGGGGAAGCTGATCCAGGTCTAATTCAATCCCTTTAGTTTGTTTGACTAGATCAGCGGTACGTTGGATGGTGGTGAGGTTCCGGAGACCCAAAAAGTCCATTTTAGCAGGCCTAGTTTTTCTAGATCCTCCATGTAGTATTGGGTGATCACTGCTCCGTCATTATTTTTTTGTAACGGCACAATTTCATCTAGGGGATCGGCGGAAATTACCACCCCAGCCGCATGAACCCCAAAGGTTTTGTTTGTACCCTCAATGCGGATCGCCATATTTAGCCAGCGTTTGACCTCAGGATCTTTATCGTAGGCCTCTTTAAATTCCTTGGCGGGGGTGTCATCGGAGATCATCACCTTCAATTTAGTGGGTTTACCCCGGGCCACAGGGATTAATTTGGCCATGCGATCGGCATCGCCATAGGGAATATTTAGCACCCGGGCCGTGTCCTTTAACACCGCTTTGGAGGTCATGCGGTTAAAGGTGATAATCTGGGCCACCCGCTCTTCGCCGTATTTGCGGGTGACATATTTGATCATTTCTTCCCGGCGATCGATACAAAAATCCGTATCCACGTCCGGCATGGATTTCCGTTCTGGGTTTAAAAAGCGTTCAAATAATAGACCATGGTGTACTGGGTCAATGTTCGTAATTTTCAGGGCATAGGCAATGATCGACCCCGCCGCTGACCCCCGCCCCGGCCCTACCGGAATAGATTGATCCCGCGCATATTTAATGTAATCCCACACTACCAAAAAGTACGTAGAAAAACCCATTTGCTGGATCATTTTCAATTCGTACTCGGTACGATCGCGGTATTCCTGGGGAATTTCTTCCACGGTGCGGCACTTCATCCGTTCCCTTAGTCCTGCCCAAGTAACCTCTTCCACATAGGTATCGGCGGTATGGCCTGGGGGAACATCATAATCAGGAATGCGGGGTTCCCCTAGAATATTGTAGGGTTCAATTTTATCGGCAATGGCCAGGGTATTCGCGATCGCCTCTTCAATAATGTCCTCCGTCAAATGATCGCGAAATAATTTGCGCATCTCCTCGACGGACTTAAGATATTCCGTACCAGAATACCGTAACCGTTTATCTTCGGTGATGAGCTTACCCGTTTGGATACATAACAACGCGTCATGGGCTTCCACATCGTAACAAGAAATAAAATGGGAATCATTGGTGGCAATTAATTTAATATCTAATTCCCGGGCTAACTTAACTAACGCCACATTCACAATGCGGTCTTGACGGGAACCATGGTCTTGAATTTCTAGATAATAATCATCCCCAAAGGTTTGTTTATACCATTGTGCAACCTCCCGGCCATGGTCTAGATCCCCTTGCAAAATAGCTTGGGGTACTTCTCCCCCCAAACAAGCACTAGTAACGATCAAACCTTCTTTATTGGCGGCTAAAATTTCTTTATTAATACAAGGTCTCGCAAAAATCCCCTTGCCCTGGAACCCCTTTAAATGGGAAATGGTGGTGATTTTAACTAAATTTTTGTAGCCTTGTTTATTTTTGGCGAGTACGACCTGGTGAAATCGTTTATATCGTTTCTTGACTTCAATATCCCCATTGATCACGTACATTTCGTTGCCAACGATGGGTTTGATTCCTTTTTCGTTACAGGTTCTAATTAGTTCGATCGCTCCATACATGACTCCATGATCCGTCAGGGCGATCGCGGGCATTCCCAACTCAATGGCGCGATCAACCAGGGGCGACACCTGGGAAGCACCATCAAGCAAACTATAGTCACTATGAATATGAAGGCCAACAAAACTCATGGGGATTTGAGGGGAGATAATTTTAGCTTTACCTTAACACTACAGAAAACGAATAATAGTAATCAATTTCATCCCCAGACACTACCCCATGGGGCGTTAACGCGATCGCGTTCCCTCGGTGAAATTTCGCGATCGCTGTAACAAATTTATAAGGAGTGAATCGTTTGACTGCCCAATTACCCACTGTTTGCCCAGCTTGACAGAAATTGTAGTGCTGTAGTGGATTTAATTTATTGATTTAGTAAGCTTCCAGGGAAGGGATCAAACGCCTGACCCAAGCCCCTCGTCATTGCAGGGCTAAATCCTGGCACTACCATAGAATGTAATTACTATGTACTAAGGTCTCTATCACAACTAAGCCATTAGATCAAGTATACTCTGAACACTTTATACAGAGTTTTTTAAACTTAAAAAAGAAAATATCCGCCATCAATAGTGTTCTATAATTTGGGTGCACGATACAGAATTACATCAATCTAAGACTAGAACCATGCAACAGGTATTACCCCAAACCCCCGGTTCAGAACTTCCCTCCGCCA
>JAAUPO010000040.1 GCA_012033095.1 Synechococcaceae cyanobacterium RL_1_2
TTAACTCCAATACCAATTGGCGATCGCCGACTTTAACCTCAAAAATCGTTTCCGTTTTAGGTTTTTTTTGCGGTTTAGGCTTAGGGCATAGAGATACAGCCACGAATAGCAGGGTAACACTAAAGGTCAGGTATGCTAACACCATGAGCTATAAAAATTAGTAATTGTTTAGAGTTTTCCCCTATATTTTAGAGGGCAAAACTAATAACTGCTATAAATTAAAGCTTAAAAATAAGCTCTTCATGGGAAGAATAACTGTAGAGTTGATTTCTTGGAAGGAAAATTTCTTATTGCTATCTCTTTTGTGTTCTTTTTGGACAAATTTTATTGGCGTAATTTTCTAAAATCCTCAACTAAAAAGCGATCGCGAACTTTTTTGACCCAGATGACCCAAATGACCCAGATGACTCAGAAATTAAATAGTTTGATCTGCTATTGGACGCGGATAAACAAACCTTAGGTAAACATTACAACGAGCGATCGTATCCCTTAACAAACAGAATCCCCAACTTCTTAGAGGAGTCAGGGATTAAGCAAGATGATCAATTGAACTATTTAACCTTAAACGTCGATTTAAGCTTGTTTAGCTGTTTCCACAATTTTCGCAAAGGTAGCAGGATCAACCATGGCTAGTTGGGCTAAAACTTTACGGTTAAGGGTGATATCAGCTTTTTGTAGTTGATTGATAAGTTTACTGTAACTTAAACCATTCAGGCGAGCAGCGGCATTGATTCGAGTAATCCATAACCGACGGAAATCTCTTTTTTTCTTGCGCGATCGCGGTAAGCATTCCGTAGAGCTTTCATTACCTGCTGATTAGCGGTGCGGAAAAGCTTGGAGTGAGAACCTCTAAACCCTTTAGCCAGTTTGAGGATTTTTTTACGACGTTTACGGGCGACATTACCCCGTTTTACTCTTGTCATAGGTTAATAATATTTTTTAAGTGGTTAATATAGATAGTTACATTTATAACAATGACCAGAACACCAACAGTTTTTAATAAATATGAATAAAGACTATTTGATTGTCCGGTGAAACGAAACCTCAGCTATATCCAGCAGAAATTTTAATAATTTCTTACTTTATTTAGCGTAGGGCATCATGGCCAAAACATTTTTCACATCGCTTTCGTGAACTAGGGCGCTGGCCGACAGACGACGACGGGTACGCTGCTTAGATTTATGCTCTAGCATGTGGTTTTTGAAAGCTTTGCGGCGAGCAATTTTTTTGCCACTGCCTGTGAGGCGAAATCTTTTCGCTGCCGATTTCTTTGTCTTTAGTTTAGGCATGGATAATCTCGTTTTTAAACACAATTTTTTATAATACCATTGATCCCTAGGTTTTGAGTTACTACATTTTTATTATTGGGTTTTAGTATTGGGCATGATCCCGACTATCGAATATTTTCTGGAACAAGAAATTTATCCCATTGCCCTAGAACTCGATCGCGATTTTAGCCAGTTAAAAGCAGCATTATTAAAGTTGGGCCATCACCACTGGTTGGGGTTAAAAATTCCACCTAGTTATGGTGGCCATGGGTACTCGGCCCAAGACTACGCCTCCATTCAAATTGCCTTAACCAGGGCTTCAGGAATTTTGGCGTTTGTTCAAACCCAACACCAAAGCTGTGGGGCAATCATCGCCCAGGGAGATAATGTCCCCCTTCAACAACAATATTTACCAGCCATGGTCGAGGGCAAAACTCTGATGGGGATTAGTTTTTCCCATTTACGGCGATCGGGTTCTCCGATGGTAGTGGCCACATCCCACCGTTGCGGCGGGTATGAACTTAACGGCGTTTTACCCTGGATTACGGGTTATGGTCTGTTTCAAAAAATATTAATCGCTGCCACCTTAAAAACCGGTGAAGAGTTATATGGCTTAGTCAATTTTGAAAATTCTGAAACCATGGAACTCAGTCCACCGATGGAGTTAGTTACGTTTGCTGTGGCCCAAACCGTCAAAGCACGACTCCATAATTTGATCCTTAAGCCTGAACAAATTGTCAAAATTGATCCCCCCGGCCAGATCCATCGTCGCGATCGCGCTAACGTTTTAAGTGGTGCTCCCTTTTGTTTGGGTTGTAGTCAAAGAGCGATCGAGGTGATGAAGCAACTGATGTTAACAAATGCCGCTGAGGCCTCTATCCAGGAACAACTACATCGCACCGAACAACTATGGCTACAATTCCACCACCAGTTGATTCATGAGATAGCTGCTGATAACCATGGCGAACAAAATGGCCAAAAAGATGAAGCCCACTTACAACTACGGGCCCAGATAATTAACTTTATGTTCCATTGCGTTCAACAACTGATCATTTAAGTGGTGGTAGGAGCAATCTTTTTAACCACCATGGCCAAAGGTTATACCGAGAGGCTTTGGTGTTTGCTGTTTCTGGCCAAACTAAGTCAATTCAAGCCGCTAGTCTCAATGGGCAGTTCCCACTGTAACTTTCACCAATCATAAATGGAGCAAGGGCTAGACATCACCATCATGGCTTCTTGTTTTGTGATCCTCAATGGGTGCGATCGCGGCTGCATCAATTCTAGGTGCGAAGATTCCTGTTAATTTCCACTAAAATTGCAACAAAAATGAGCATTCAACTTTTGCCAACACCCCCATTAATTTACCCCTACAGGACTTACACAAAAATTTCGATTCTGTCCTGGGAACCATGATATTTGGGGACAATCGTTCAAGCAAGTCCCCCAACTTTGGAGATTTAGGGGGCTTGGGCGTAAGTCTTATAATTGTTAATTTTGAGCCAATACAGATCTAAAAGCCATTTAAGATAGGATTTAGAATTATTTGATGATTTGAATTTAATCATTTGAATCAGTTCAAATTCATGCCATTGAGTTACGGAAGTCTAAGCCCATCAGCTTCCGGTTTATCAAGATTCAATTCAAATTCAACGCAATTTAAAATTGCATCTACTTTAAAGCGTTATAATCCAATACCGTATATGTTTAACCAGACTAACCAGACTTCTGCTCCCTTCATGAACGAGTCTCAAGGTTCTCAGGAAGATAAACGTCGTCACGATCGCTTCCACAATAACATTGGTCAAATCGCTGAGATTGATCTAGCTCCTAATAAAGCTAATCACTTCCACAACGATTTATGGGCATTAATTGTGGATGAATCCTTAGGGGGTTGTTCCCTAGCGGTGACCACAAATCTTAAGCTATTCATCGGCCAAAAATGTAATGTTAAATTTGTCGGCCTTAATCCTTTTGAAGGAGAGATTGTTTGGCTATCTAAATTAGAAGCCAATATTTGGAAGGTTGGGGTCAGCTATCTCTAATCCCGGCAATGGTTTCTAAGGGGAGGATATATCCTTAAAGCTTGCTCAGATAGGGTTTTGCCGCTACTTTTATCAAAAATCGGTTCAACGCTTGTTTAACAAGGCTTTCCAGGCTGTATCCTCCTTTAACACTCCAGTCCCCTAATCCCTTCACATTTGATAGTTTGGGCCATAAAATAAGCAACAGAAAGACGTTTCCTATCGCAACTATCGTCATGGGGAAGCAACTACTTCCTGGTAGCTAGTACTGCTTGGCGCAAATTCACAATCTCTTAGGATCGTGAATTAAATAACTTAGAAATTTGTACGGTATCCTTCAAGGGAGCGTAACCCATCGATATTTAAGTTTTAGATGTTATTAAATTCTTATTCCTTAGTATTGTTGAAATTTGGAATAAATTAACTAACACCGATGAAAAATTACATTAAAAACCTAAAAAACCTATGGAGCTACCGTCAAGTTATGGTAAACACCAGTAACGTTGACCTGGAGTCCTTCACCCCAGCTCGTATCCTGAATTGATTGCCATTTAAATCCTTTGCTAGGAATAGATTGGGCATTGGGGGCATTATTATAGGTTGCGATCGCCCGTTGTACATTGACTGGAATTCCTTGCACTTGGGCTAATTGGAGGGTTTCTAAATCAAATAACGCACGGCCGATGAAATCCTGACCCTGGGGTAATAGTTGGGGATGGATAAAATTCCCTAAACTTTCAAACATCACCCCTTTTTTCCCATTACCTTGGTCAAGCAAAGTTACTGGTTTCCAGACGTGGGGGCCATGGCCAAATACTACGTCTCCTTGATGTTTGGTAATAAATTTTTCACCGAGGGCTACTAATTGTTGATGGGTTTCCTCATTCCAGCTATGCATGGATAAAATTTTTAGATCCGCCGCGATCGCATCAAACGAATTTAAAATCTGTTCACTATCTACCTGACAGGCCACCTGTTGGCAAATGCCTCCCATATAAATATTGGCAAAAGCAACTTTGACCGGTTTGCCTTTAATCATAAATTCCCTAACCACCGCTTGTTGTTTAGAAAAATTGCCGACCCCATGCCACAGCCATTCGGTATTTAGTTCTTGACGAAGCTGGGACATATAGTAAGCAGTAGCTTGGGAACCGATAATATTACCTTCTGTGCGCTCACAATCTCCACTATGGTTATTGGCTAAACCCATTAAATTGAATCCCCGTTCGTAGGCGGCTGCAATATTTTCAGGACGAGTAATAAAAGCAAAGGAACGAGGACTGGGAGCACCGCGAAATAATTGGCAACTATTGCTAATGACAGTTTCCCAATTGATGAAATTAAGATCCCCTCGGTAGGATTGCCCATCGGGATCAAGACGATCTAACCTTTTGCCAAAGTTCGCTGGCACCCCATCGGCTAAAGAATTATCTATCTTAGGTGGCTGTTGATAATTATGGGAAATGGCTGCGTCCCCCACTCCTCGAACGTCAATAAAATTAGAGCTTAAAAGGTGATCGCGATCGAGGGGAATGGGAGTTAAATTACTAAAATCTTGGGCGGGTAAATCCGTTTGAAAGATTGGTTCAGACTCAGGTTCAGGTTCTAAAGCGATCGGGCTTGAAGTTGTTTCCAATGATAGGTCATCGGGGATAACAGCTAGAGACTTTTGAATTTGAGCAAAACCCATACCTAACAAAAAAGCCATGGCAGTGGCCGCAAAAACGGATTTAGTTTGCATAGAAAGCTAAGGAAAAAATAAAAAAATTAAACTAAATTACTCAATTTAGGAATTTATTGAGTGTTTTGGTAGGTTGAGTCCTTCCCAGTGATTTTATCGGTACCAAGGATTTTGTTCAAGGAACACATAAGGAACAACAGAGGAAAATTTCACCGTTGTAATTGTTGTAATTATCGACGGATAGTTTTGTTCTTATACAGCTTGATTTCCTAGGAATTGCTCAATAACCCAAACAGCAAATATCGTGGTAGCCAAAGAAGCTAAAACATCCGCGAAGCAACAAAGCCTTATCCTGTAATGCTTGACCGTAGTCGATCCTTGCTCATCATTGTGAGTACAACTATGGCATTAGGTATTTGCACTGGAAACTCGTCAGCCCCCTAAGGACTAAGAATTTAAAACATCTAAAACTTAAATATCGATGGGTTACGCTCCCTTGAAGGATACCCTACAAATTTCTAAATTATTTAATTCACGATCCTAAGGAATAAGAATTTAATAACATCTAAAACTTATTAGGACTTACGACCAAGCCCCCTAAATTCCCCAAATTTTGAGGGACTTGCTTGATTGTCCCCAAACATCATAGTTCCCAGGACAGAATCGAAATTTTTGCGTAAGTCCTGAATAGATTGGACTAGCTTTGAGGGATTGATTTTAGCTAATGAACCTTTTTGATCTGCCCCTGGTCTAAATAGACAAGAAAAATATGGTGAAGGAACCTAACTATTGTGTTAATAGGTAATCGCGAAGAAGAACTGATCCGCCTTTGTCAAAAAGGTGATCGCTCTTCCTTTTCGTCCCTTTATCACCTCTACGAACGCAAAGTCAGAGCAACCCTCTATCAGCTTTGTGGCCTTGATGCGATCGATGATCTCACCCAAGAGGTCTTTTTACGGGTCTGGAAATCCCTACCTAAGCTGAAACAAGTAAAATACTTTTCGACTTGGCTCTATCGCATCACCTGGAACGTAGCGGTGGATCAACGGCGGATCTATGCCCAACGAAGTAAGGAAAAAACGACCTATGGTGATGATGCGGAAGCTTTAGAAGCAATCCCCAGCCAGTAGTTCTCCCCAAGGGGATGTAATGACAATTCATTACCAAAACCTAGTGCAAATGGGTTTAGAAAATCTATCCCTAGAACAGCGAGCTGTAGTTGTACTTCATGATCTAGAAGACTTACCCCAACAGGAGGTAGCTGAAATTCTATCTATTCCCGTAGGGACAGTGAAATCTAGATTATTCAATGGCCGTAAAACCCTACGTAATTTCCTCGAAACCCAAGGAGTATCCCTATGAAACCTGATGATAACTTGAAGAAGTTTCTCCAGCAATACCGGCCGGAGCTACCTCCTGCTTGCCCTAGCCAAGAAAAACAATTAATGGCTCAGATTGCTCAAACCCAACAATCAGGGGCTATTCCTTGGAAAAATTTTATTACCATCGGTGCGGCGATCGTGGGTTTAAGTTTAACCGTCGGTTGGTGGTTTAATCCCCCTCGACGTTTTGCCCACAACGCCATTGATTCCCTAGCCTTAGAAGCTTTCCTTATGGATACCTGGTCTGGTTCGGTACAGCGAGAAACCTTAAACCATGAACAACCCTTAAATGAACAGTGGTTAACCTTAATTAACCCCTGATTGTTCAATTTTTGCTCCTATTTTTCCCACCAACTTTTTATTATCTTAACGAGGTCACAATCATGAAATTACAACATATTTCCCTCATTGCTGGAGTCACAGCTTTATCCCTAGGAAGTTTAGTCGCTTTTGCGGAACCCCATACCCCTCTCCACCATGCTAATACTAATAATAATTTTGAGCCGGTATTCATGGCCGATCGCGGCGAAGGCGAAGGCGGTTTACGCTTTGGAGAAGGTCGTTTGATTGAAGAGCTAGAATTAACCCCTACGCAACAAGCCCAAATTGAAACGTTAAAAGAGAATCATCGGACAGAAATGGAAGGCTTGCGGGAACAAATGCAACCCATCAAAGACGAAATTAGGGAATTAATGGTGGGTACCGCTGATAAAGCTACCATCCGTGCAAAACATCAAGAAGCCCAATCTTTGCATACTAAAATTCAGGACGCACGCTTTGAACAAATGCTAGAGATTCGGGAAGTTCTGACCCCAGAACAACGCCAAAAATTTGCGAGTATTATGGATCAAAAACGAGACAAAATGCCCAATCGTCGTGAAGCTGGGGAAAGAAGAATGGGGGAAGGCCTAATGAGACCAAGGTTACAAACTCGTTAATTAGTTCTAGGGGGTTTTGATAAGTTCGAGGGGCGAACATTCCTGCTTAATCCCCTGAATAAGGGGCAGGTAACGTTCCTTGAACTTTTATCGTTTGTGGTTTAGATTACGGTAAGCCAATTAAGCTCTTGATTGGAAATGGGTTAGTTTATCCATTCCTAAACGGTTTATCGACATTATCGACTAATTTTCCTATGACTACAGTAAAAACGATCGCGGATTTGGCCCAAGCTAGTGCAAAGAAATTAAATATTACCAAATACGATATTTACGGGGAAACGGTAGATGAGACCAGTGCCCAGGTAGATCAAGGGAAACCTAAACAAGTCGAAGCCTCCAGTCACTCCAGTGTGATCGTGCGGGTGTGGAATGAACATAACACCATGGGGGTTACGTCCACCACCGATGTAGATGATATCGGGATTGAATTGGCCCTACAAACCGCGAAGGAAGCTAGTTTATTTGGGGCTAAAGATCATGTGCCGGATTTTAGTTCTGAAGCCATTAATCCCATTGCTAACGTCAGCAGTAATTTATCGGCACAAGTCCCTGTTAGTGAATTGGTGCAAGAACTCCTTACCGCAGAGGAAGACATTCTTCAGTCCCATGACGCGATCGTGGGGGTACCCTATAATGGTCTCTCCCAACAAAATACTAGCCGTTTTTATCTCAATAGTGCCGGTGCTTTAAGGGAAGAAAGCCATTCCTACGCTTCCATGTATCTCTACGCCAAAACAGAACAGGAAGGGAAAAAGCCCCGCAGCGGTGGAGCCTATCGGGTAAGCCATAGTTTTGGGGATTTAGATGTAACGGGCTGTATTGAAGAAGCCAAAACCAAGGTCATTAGTCACCTCAATTACAACAAAATCAAATCTGGTAAATATACCATTGTGTTTGCACCACGGGCTTTTTTAAGTTTGTTGGGGGCTTTTTCCAATATGTTCAATGCCCAAAGTGTATTGGATAAACAAAGTCTTTCGACCCCGGACTCCATCGGTGAAGCGATCGCGTCCCCCTACCTTTCCCTAGCCGATGATGCTCTACACCCTGACAATGTGGGGATGGAAGCCTTTGATGAGGAAGGCACCCCGACCCGTCGCCTGGAGTTAATTAGTCAAGGGAAGCTCACTAGTTTTTACATAGTACGGTCACGGCAAAACGTATGAACACTAACCCCACCGGCCATGGTCGCATTGGGGCCAAAGTTGGAGTTGGTCGTCATTTTTACCATGTGTATAGCGAAATTGAACCGGAACAAACTTTTTCCCTGGATGGTGCGGAAAACGTCATTTTAATTGATAGCCTTAACGCCCTCCATGCAGGGGTTAATGCCCTCCAGGGTTCTTTTTCTTTGCCCTTTGATGGTTGGTTAATCAATCAAGGGGAAAAAGTTAGTATTGATGCGGCCACCGTCGCTGGGGATATTAAAGATGTATTGAAATCGATCGTGTACGTGGAACCGCAGGGGGAAGTGGTACCCAGTGGAGTTTGTCCCCATGTTTGGGTCAAAGACTTGGCCGTTACTGGAGAATAAATCCTATGGGAAGTGTGGGAAGTGTGGGAAAGGTTAAAAGTTGGACAGGGAAGCCAGTCCCACCATGTTTTAACTTCTCCAACATTCCCTTAACCAAACCACAAACAGCCGTAGCTAATATCCTGTCTTGAGGTAAAATTTTGCGTTAGTTATACCTCAACCCCTCAAGCACCATGGCCCAAATTCTTGACGGCAAAGCCCTAGCCAAAAAAATTCAACAGGAATTAGCAGCGGAAGTTGCAACTCTCCTGCCTAAGTATGGTCGCCCCCCTGGGTTAGCTGTGTTGATGGTGGGGGATAATCCAGCTAGTGCTGTGTACGTTAATAACAAAGAAAAAGCTTGCAAACGGGTGGGGATTGCTTCCTTTGGTAAACATTTTCCCGCCGATGCTACCTTTGAGCAATTAGCCGCTGCGATCGCTGAGCTCAATCATAACGACGAAGTTGACGGTATTTTAATCCAATTACCCTTACCGTCCCATCTAGATAGTGTGGCCCTACTACACCAAATTGATCCCCGTAAAGATGCGGATGGCCTACATCCTGTTAACCTCGGCCATTTGGTGCGATCGGAACCAGGGTTAAGGAGTTGTACTCCCTATGGTGTGATGAAACTCCTGGAGGAATATCAAATCCCCATTGCCGGGAAACAAGCTGTAGTACTGGGCCGTAGCATTCTTGTGGGGAAACCGATTGCCATGATGTTACTAGAAGCTAATGCCACCGTCACCATGGCCCATTCCCGTACCCACAATTTAGCTGCAATCACCCGCACTGCCGATCTTTTAGTTGCAGCGGTAGGAAAACCAGAACTGATCACCGCCGATATGGTAAAACCTGGAGCCGTAGTAATTGATGTCGGCATTAATCGCACGGATAACGGTTTGGTGGGGGATGTGAACTTTAATGCAGTAGAACCCATAGCTAGCTATATTACCCCCTGTGCCCGGTGGCATTGGCCCCATGACCGTAACTTATCGCTTTTAGCGAATACAGTAGCTAGTTATAACCAAACCCAAGGTTAAACCCAACCATTCTTTGGTTGAATCAACAAAACTTGAAAATTGCGATCGGGTAACGCTGTTTGCTGTTGGGGTTCCGGCGAAATCCTTAAAATCTTTGTGAATTCAGGTTTTGTCAATTTTTGTCAATGGCGCATCATCTCAAAGTTTAACTTAAGGAATAAGAATTTAATAACATCTAAAACTTAAATATCGATGGGTTACGCTCCCTTGAAGGATACCCTACAAATTTCTAAGTTATTTAATT
>JAAUPO010000440.1 GCA_012033095.1 Synechococcaceae cyanobacterium RL_1_2
TTTCCCAGAATTTTGTAATTGATGGTCAAATCATTCTGCCCATAAATGCACTTAACTATTTTGTGTCGCGAAACCCCAAAAAGTTTAATTGGTAAGGGAAGCAACCACTTTGTCCCCTTGTAAGGTGAGGTAGATATCCCAGCATTGGGACTGATTGTTCACCTCAAGGGATACGGTATGATTCGAGTTTTCAAGATTGTTGCTATAGACGGTGACATTGATTACTGGGCGACCAGGCGACCAATGACTTAAAACTAGATGAACGACAACGTCTGAAGTGGGCCTGAAGTGGGCCGACGGGAAAAGTGGTTGATTGAGGAATATCATCGTGGCTTAAAGCAATGTTGCGGGGTGGAAAGAGCTCAAGTCCGCTCTTCTCGATCGCAGCGTAACCAGATTGGCTTTGCCCTTCGCGATTTTCTGGGTTTAGAGATACATTGGTTCCGTGCTGGCATCAGTGGGGATGAGGCGAAACTTCTTATTATTCAGGAAGCTATCCGCTCCTATTTAGCCCCACCTTCCTTTACTTCCACCTGCGTAAGTCCTGATCATAGCGAATCGAATATCCATGCTATTCAGGGGTAGAAATGTTACCTATGTATCATCTTGACTTAAGGAAAAGTGCTATGGTGGTGCAAGGGTGGCTAACCCATTTAGCTGGTTATTATGGTTAGTCAATGGTGAAGTAGGGATAATCTCTGCTAAGACCAATGAGATTAACGACTTAAAACAAAATAAAAGGTTAAGAAATTGGGGAGCCAAAACCAAAATAATAATTTATGTTAAGATTATTAGAGTGGACAAACGAGATAGCTACTTGCATCTATTAGGTTCTGTCCAGAGTTAAGGCCAATCAAATTTACAATTTATTTTTGTTTGACTTAATCAAAAAGTTTATTAAATTCAAGGGCGAACAACCTATGGACTTTATTGACAACATCCTAGAAAAACTTAAGCAGTTGGCCGGAAAGATTGTCGAGTCCCTCCTCGGCCCTCAACCAGAGCCAGAGCCGGAACTCATTCCTATCCCTGTGGATCGTCCCTACTATCACCAACGATACTAAAAATATTAATCTGCTAAATTGGTTTTAGGGTGAACACACTTAAACTTCTAGTCATTCACGGGCCGAATCTTAATTTGTTGGGTATGAGAGAACCGGAAATCTATGGTTCCCTTACCCTTCGAGATATTGATCTTCAGTTAAAACAATTGGGCTCAGAACTGGGAGCTGCCGTAGAATGTTACCAGTCTAATGCTGAAGGTGATATTGTTTCTGAGATTCATAGTACCCGTGAGGCAAAACATGGCTTAATCCTTAATGCGGGAGCTTACACCCATACCAGTGTCGCTATTCGTGACGCGATCGCGGCAGTGGCGATCCCAACGGTAGAAGTACATTTAAGTAATATTTATAAGCGAGAAGAATTTCGTCATCATTCCTACATTGCCCCCCTAGCCATCGGTCAAATTAGTGGCTTTGGGGTAGACAGTTATCTTCTGGGTTTAAGGGCCTTGATCGATTATCTACACCAGCAAAAATCCTAGGGTTGCCCAAATCCCTTGAACTTCGATAAAATCGGCCTAGCTATAAATCCCAAATGAGGCAGATTTTCATAGCAGATCGTAGGTTGATGTTTAAACTAAATTAGATTTAATGGACGCAAAACAATTTTTTGATAATACCGCTGGTCAATGGCGATCGCTCAGAACTACCCATCATTTACCGTTTAGGCGGGCAGAAACCGGAGCTCCGATATTAAGGTGGAAGCCTTAGGGGCTAAGGATGAAAAAATTGCAGAAATTTGCACCATGCATGAAGCCGATCCTACCCAATCCGTTGGGGGAGCCTATGTTAGTTGGAATGGGGCCATGGCTTGGGACAAAACCGATGAAAACCATACGGGGGAAACGGTGTTTGCATTGATTCCTGAGGATGAACAAAACCTCACGGGGAAATTATTGCGGGAAAGGGGATACGCTGAAATTGTGCCGGTAGCCGGTCAATATAACATCGATAGTCAACAAGCGTTGGTACTAACGACGGAGTACGAAACCATGACTATTTTTGAACGGTTTTGGTTCATTGATCCAAATACTCGTTTACGCACCAGCACCGTCCAACGGTTTGGGGGTTACAATACCGCCACGTTTTGTATTGAGCGCAAAATAGAAAGTTTACCCCCAGCTCAATCGGAAAACGTCAAAAATCCGACCCCGATCGCAGCTATTAGTGGCTGGTAAGGATTTGATCAGTGCTAGTTTCCCTTTTCCATCGTAATATCATCAACCATTTTTGATTATGGGTTGGCAACAACTATCCAATTGTTGGGTTTATCAGCCCCAGACTACTGATTATCAAGGTATTATCCATTTTTTAGGGGGGGCTTTTGTGGGGACAACCCCCCAGTTAACCTACCGTTGGTTATTAGAAGAAATTGGGAAAGCAGGATTTGTGATTGTGGCTACTCCTTTTTTAAATACCCTCGATCACCAAGCGATCGCCCGTAAAACCCTGAATCGATTCCAACGGATTATTACCACCATGAAGGCGGATGGTTCTATCCCCCAAGCCTATCTCCCCGTCTATGGTCTGGGCCACAGCATGGGTTGTAAACTGCATCTGTTGATCAACAGTGTCTATGATGAGGAGCGATCGGGTAATATTCTGGTCTCCTATAATAATTACCCCATTCGCAAAGCAATTCCCCTGGTGGAACAATGGGACTTAGATCAAACCCTAAATTTAGAATTTACCCCCAGCGCGGAAGAAACTAAACTGCTGATTAGCAAGGATTACAGCGTCAGGCGTAATTTATTGATTCGGTTTAATAATGATGATATTGACGAAACCGTCCAAATTAAACCTTTGCTCAAACAAAAATTTCCCAATATGATTTCCATGTTAACCATTCCTGGAAACCATCTAACCCCCATCACCCAAGATTTTGATTTTCGCTTTAATAATGAAGGGAAATCCTGGGAGACCATCAATAACCTTGGCCAGTTGCTACGGCAAAGTTTTTCTAGGGATTTAAAAAGATTGAAAGAAGAAATTTTGTTATGGTTACGGCCTAATTTGAACCTTGGTTAAACCTTGGTTAAATTCAATTAGGACTTACGCACAAGCCCCCTAAATCCCTCAAATTTGGGAGAATTGCTTGAACGATTGTCCCCAAACATCATGGTTTCCAGAACCGAATCAAAATTTTTGCGTAAGTCCTGTTAGTTTTAACTTAATTTTCATAAAACCCTTGACGGTGGTTAAGGTCATTGCTAATATGGATAACTGTGAGTTGTTCACGGGGGTCGCTAGCTCAGTGGTAGAGCACTCGGCTTTTAACC
>JAAUPO010000441.1 GCA_012033095.1 Synechococcaceae cyanobacterium RL_1_2
ACGCTTGTTTAACAATGCTTTCCAGGCTGTATCCTCCTTTAACAATCCAGTCCCAAACAAAAAGGTTTTGGTATTAGGACTGCTATAGCTGGGTTGATAACTGGGATAATTGATTATCAATTAGAGCTTCTAGAGCTTCATTTTCCTTCCCTGTCTAGGATCATCAGAACTTACTTCCAGCAATTTGATATTACCAAGGGTTACCAAGGGTTTAATTGGCCTTCTATGAGTTTTAGGGGCATTTCTTTTTTGCTCAGATAGGTTGCATAGTCCCCATCTAGATAGACTTTAGCCAGGTAATTATCTAGTAAATATTGGTCAAAAAAGCTCACTGCCAAAACTTTCAAATAATCATGGCTAATGGCTGGATCGGGCCCAACAAAAACCTGGGGTAAAGATACTTCCGCATCGGTGGCTTGAAGGGAGGAGAAGTGACTAGCATTTTCCCAAAGTACGAGATATTTATGTTCACTACCTAGGTGGGTATAGGGTTTAATTTGTTCTGATAAAGGGGGAGCTAACACATCTGCTGTGGCAGCAATCATCATTACGGGGATTTTTACACTAGCTAGATTATCTGGGGTGAACACATTACTGGTGAGGGCATTGATTAACAGCATGCTTTTGATCCGTCGATCGCTAAAACTGGGTTGTACCACCTGAAGTTGTTGGCCTTGGCATTGCACAATTAAGGAAGGATTTAACAGATAGGATTCTGTTTGACAGGAGGGGCCGCTGAAATTGACCCGATCGCTGGCCAGGGCTAAAGCGGTGTAAGCTCCAAAGGATTGGCCAATCATCCCGATTTTGTCTGGATCAATGGCGAGGTCAGGGTCGGCCAGGAGAGTATCTAGTAAAAACTAATGTCTAGGGGCCGATCGATTAATTCGCGATCGGGAATTGCTTCTTGGTATAGTCCTTGTAATAAATGATCAAATCGTTCAAAGTTACTACCTCGATGTTCCGGAATGGCCACCATCCAACCATGGGAAGCTAAATGTTCTGCTAAATATTGATAGCTATAACGGTTAGCGGCTAAGCCATGGGAAATAACAATTAAAGGTATTTTAGTTTGTGGGCCGGAGGGTTTGAGTTGGGGTCGGTAAAGATCCACAATAAATTCTCGATCGCGTAAGGGATCTTGGAGGCTTAAGGAATCGATGGTAAAACGCACATTGCCCCTGGCTCTCAAATCCGGTAAATTGCTTAGACCCTTTTGGCCTAGGGAGCTTAAACTTTGTTGCTGTTGTTTGCCAATGGCCGTAAATGCTTGGTTCGTTTCCTTGTCAATGCGCTGTACTTGGGCCATTAATTCAAAGGCCAATACGGAGTTTAAATTAATGCGTTCTAAGGGAAACTCTTTCAAGATATTGACGATCGTTAAACCCTCTTCGCGATCGGCGGCCCTGATCAGCCCGGCTCTTAGGGCATAAAATCCTGATTGACGGGCAGGGGTCTGCAATAATTCCCCTACATGGCTCAGAAAAGCAGCCCCCTCCGGGGAATAAAATAATTGGGCCATGGAAACTACATCGATCGCGATCGGTGTGGCTAAAGCTGTTTTGAGGGATTCCCGTTGGGAGGGAGCCATGAAATCAATTAATGATTTTAAATCAGACTCCACTTCCCCCTTCTGGGCATACTTTTCCAAGGAATCAACTTTGATCTTTAATTCCAAAATGCCATAATTTAAGGAAATTTCTTCAGCCCCTAATGCGGGTTTTGGCACCATGGCCCCCAGACTAACTGCGATCGCGGTCAGCCCTAGCCACCAACCTAGGCCAATTAAACCCCATTGCCCCACATCCTGATTTTCCCTCACCCGTAATAATTTTTGCATTTTCATTTATATAATCATCCCTATCAGAATGTGTTTGAAAAGCCCCCTTGCCCCCTAGTCTGGGGGAAATCACTTAAATTTTAAGCAATAAAGTTCGCCAAATTGGGGAATTTAGGGGGCGACTCCACAACATTTGATACTTTTCAAACACGTTCTCAGCGATGTAAAAAAACCATAGCTTTGTAAACGAATGTAAATTTTTGTTACATAACCCCCAGGATTCCCCCAATAAAACCAGGGTTGACCGGAGCTTAAACCTTAGGTTTGCTATATTATTAACCATCATTAATGTCATTGACACTTATAGTGCGGGGCCATCTTTTACCCGACACCCCAACGCAATCTATTACATAATCAACATAATTTAAGTAACCCTTTCCTAAACTATGGTAAGCACCGTCAATAAACCAGAATTTGATGAAATTCGTCCGGGCGTTAAGGCCCCAGCCAAGGACACCATCCTCACCCCCCGTTTCTACACCACTGACTTTGATGCAATGGAAAAGATGGAATCTCTCCTATCAACGAAGAAGAGTTAGAAGCGATTATCGAAGAATTTCGTACGGACTATAACCGTCATCATTTCGTGAGGGATGAGCAATTTGAACAATCCTGGGATCACATCGACGGTGAAACCCGCCAAGTTTTTATTGAGTTCCTTGAGCGTTCTTGTACCGCTGAATTTTCTGGTTTTTTACTTTATAAAGAACTAGGCCGTCGCATTAAAGACAAAAACCCGGTACTAGCTGAAGGTTTTAACTTGATGGCCCGGGATGAAGCTCGCCACGCTGGTTTTTTGAATAAAGCCATGGCTGACTTTAACCTCACCCTAGATTTAGGGTTTTTAACGAAGAGTAAAAAATATACTTACTTCGCTCCTAAGTTCATTTTCTACGCTACCTATCTTTCTGAAAAAATTGGTTACTGGCGTTACATTACGATTTTCCACCATCTCCAAGCCCATCCTGAAGATCGCATTTATCCGATTTTTGCCTTCTTTGATAATTGGTGCCAAGACGAAAATCGCCACGTGATTTCTTTGATGCATTAATGCGATCGCAGCCTTCTATTCTCAATGATTGGAAAGCTAAGTTATGGTGTCGCTTCTTCTTGCTTTCGGTATTTGCCACCATGTATCTCAACGATACCCAACGGGCAGGGTTCTATGAAGCGATCGGTCTGAATGCGCGGGAATATGACAAAGAAGTCATTATTCGCACCAATGAAAATGCGGGTAAAGTCTTCCCGATCATTCTTGATGTGGAGCACCCCACTTTCTATGAAGGTTTAGAAAAGTGTGTCAGCAATAATCAAAAACTGAAAGCGATCGGGGAATCTAATGCCCCTAGTCCGATCAAGTTTTTACAGAAACTACCTCTGTATCTATCCAATGGCCTAGAGTTAATTAAACTTTATTTACTTAAACCCATTGATGTTCAACAGGAGCAACTAGTTGGGGCTGTTAAATAGATTTTTAATTTTAATTTTAATAGGTTTTAAA
>JAAUPO010000442.1 GCA_012033095.1 Synechococcaceae cyanobacterium RL_1_2
AAAAATCCCCTTAATTTCGGAAGATTTAGGGGGCAAAATGCAAATTCAATTGACTTGATCAACAGCCTCTAAAGCTAAAACTATTTTTTCTTGATCGGCCATACCGTTTAGTAACCCAACTAAACGTTTTTGGAAAAAATTTTAACGGAACAAGGTAACGAGCAACATCATGAAGCTGATACTTGCTCCAATCCCGATCGCCGCTAACACCAGCCCCACCAGACGTTGGGTTTGGGGAGGTTGCGCCTTGAGATGGAACCAAGCTAGAACGTAAGTCCCTACGTTTAACAAGGCAAGATCTATGGTTTTGTATAAGTTTAATTTTGGGTTGAGATGGAGTCGTTTGGCCTGGCGATTAAAACTACGTTTAGCACGATTAATGGAGCCCCCCTGTTGTCCCATATCCCATAAACATTGGCCAGCAAGTTGCAACAACCCAGGTTGCTGTTGACCCCATTCTAGGGCGATGAGTTCTGTGTTCAGGGTTAGGCCTTTGCGCTGAATTAATAATTCGGCTTCTTCTTCGGAAAATCCCCGGTTTAGATCTATGGTTTCCAGACCAGGAAAAAAATTAGACTTGAGGCCATATTTACGACTGGAGATCGTCAAAGTTTCCCCTGATGCGATCAGTAGCATCACTAGACGAGCATCTACCAGCGATCGCAGATTATCATAAAATTCCCCAGTAAATTGGGATGCGTGGGATAGTAATGGCTCAAAATCATCCAGGCATAGAACTGGAAAAGTACCCCAGGTGGAAAATTTGCGCAAGAGCCGATTAAAGTTGGTGCGATCCCAATGGTAGGGTGAAAAAATTTACGCCGTTGTTGTTTCTCTAAGGCATTACATCTAGGTTTTAAAAGGTTCCATAGGGCTTGGGCGATCGCGCCATAAACTTATCTTCGCGATCGTATTTGACCCCCCCAGAGAGAAATAAACCACCGCATATTCTTTGGGATCTGGGACTAAGGCCTTCAATAGGTGACGGCAAAATAATACAGCAAAGATGATTTTCCTGTGCCATAGCCACCGATGACATTGATTCCGGCTGGTTTGAGGCCAATTAAGCGATCGCGAATCAAACCTAACTCTTGGGAGCGGCCCACAAAAAATTTAGGATTAGTGATCCTGCCACCGACAAAAAAAGGACAATCATTAGCCATCGAAAACCACCCCTCACAAACTGAAAATACACTATTGCCAAAAGGGTTAATAACTTAACACTGATGATGATCCTAATTCAATTACAGCGATCGCTTAAATACGCAAAAATTTCGATTCTGTCCTAGGAACCATGATGTTTGGGGACAATCGTTCAAGCCAGTCCCCCAAATTTGGTAGATTTAGGGGACTTACCCACAAGCACTAATAAGGATAATAGGAGCGATCGGACTGATGAAACTGCTATGGCGGCGGCGTTCCAAATGAACTGCAAGATTAAAACTTTCCTCAGGGGAAAAGCTTGATCCCGTCAGGATTTGATCCGCGATCGCGATCTTTCACCAGACCCTAGTCAGAATCTTTAGGCCTATCTCATAAGAAAAAATTATAGGTAATGGTACACTAGGATGGCGATGTGTCATTACATCAGCGATGTTTACTCTCCCCCACCCCATTGACTAATGCTTTTGTCGGGTTTAATTCCTGACCATTTCTCCATTCCGTTATGGTTATTTAAAGTGGCCGACTTGTTGTTGGTCGCAATGTTGTTGTATCTAGCCATGACCATCATCACAGACACAAGAACTAAATGGATGTTCCGAGGCATCATTATCTTGATGTTGACCATCTTTATTGGGGAACAATTACAGCTATACCTATTTAGTTTGGTGTTAGAAAAATTATTGATTGGTGGTGTGGTCGCCATGGCAGTTATTTTTCAATCAGACTTTCGTCGATTATTAGAAGATCTAGGCCAAGGTAATTTTTCCCAGTTACTTTCCCCGACTAGTGCCTATAAACCCCAGTCCAGCGACGTGATCGATGAAGTCGTCGAAGCCATTAAGGAACTATCCAAAAACCGTACAGGGGCCTTGATTGTGATTGAAACGATGGGTTTGGTGGATGAGCGGGATTTTTCCGTGGATGGGGTACAGATTGATGCGGAGGTTTCCAAGGAATTACTACAGACAATTTTTCAAACCACAACCCTACTCCATGATGGGGCGGTCTTTATTCGGGGTAATCGTTTAGTCTCGGCTGGGATTATTTTGCCCCTCTCCGATCGCCACACTTCCCGCAAACTCGGTACCCGTCATCGGGCGGCCATGGGAATTACTGAACGGATCGAAAATTGTCTATGTGTGGTTGTATCAGAAGAAACTGGTTCTATTTCTTTGGCGGAGTTAGGAGGTTTAAATCGTCCCCTGACCAGTAGTAAGTTACGTGAACTGTTAGAGGATCGCTTATCAACATCGGCGATCGCGAAGCAAATAATTCTGGTTTGCAAATTCTCCGTCATAATTTAGGACTGCGTACTAACGTCATGTTAAAACGATTATTTCGTTCCCCATCATCCCATAAGCGCAAATGAATGTTCAGGACTTACTACCCCCCCACATTGATCCCGATCGCTTGCCTCGCCATGTGGCTGTAATCATGGATGGGAATGGCCGCTGGGCAAAATCCCGCCAGAAACCCCGAATTTTTGGCCATCAAAAAGGGGTAGATACCCTCAAAAAATTACTTCGTCGTTGTCGAGATTGGGGAATTGGTGCCCTTACGGTCTATGCCTTTTCAACGGAAAACTGGGGTCGTCCCAAAATTGAAGTGGATTTTTTAATGACTTTATTTGAACGGGTGCTCCACCGGGAATTAAAGGAAATGATGGAAGAGGGGGTCAGAATTAATTTTCTTGGTGATTTGGCCGCTTTACCGAAATCCCTCCAAGCCAAAATTGCGGAAGCTACTAATAAAACTGAAGCTAATCAAAGTATCCGTTTTAATGTGGCCACTAATTATGGGGGCCGTCAAGAAATTATTCAAGCTTGTCAAGCGATCGCGGAGGATGTGCAAAAAGGACATCTATTACCGGCCAATATTGATGAAGAGTTATTTAATAGCTATCTCTATACCGCCGACCTACCACCACCGGATCTTTTGATTCGTACCAGTGGGGAAATGAGGATCAGTAATTTCTTGCTATGGCAATTGGCCTATGCAGAATTTTATATTACCCCTACCCTTTGGCCTGACTTCGATCGCGAAGAGTTTCTCCAAGCCCTAGTCTCCTTCCAACAACGCGATCGGCGATTTGGAAAAGTTAAAGTATAAAGACCCAGAGCCTTGAGAGGCTGTTTATAAAGTCAATTGGATTTACAATTTGCCCCTAAATCCC
>JAAUPO010000443.1 GCA_012033095.1 Synechococcaceae cyanobacterium RL_1_2
TGAATCATGTTTCAAAAAACAATCAACTGAGAAAATGTAGTCCCCGATTTATGCCACAGGTTGAGAAATGTTAAAAAAGTTTGTTACCTCTCCGCCGAATTTTTGATGGGCCGCCACATGGGTAATAGCTTGATCAATATTGGTCTGTATGAGCAGATTAAAACTGCGGTGGAAGAATCCGGGGTGGATTTTGATGCCATGCTTGAACAAGAGCCCGATCCTGGTTTAGGTAATGGGGGTTTAGGTCGTTTAGCCGCTTGTTTTCTCGATTCCCTTGCCACCTTAGAAATTCCAGCAGTGGGCTACGGTATTCGGTATGAATTTGGCATTTTCCATCAGTTAATCCGTAACGGTTGGCAAGTAGAAATTCCTGATAAATGGCTTCGTTTGGGCAATGTTTGGGAAATTGCCCGCCCGGAAGAAGCGATCGAGGTTAAATTTGGTGGCCACACCGAAACCTACCATGATGGCCATCGCCACGATCGCGTTTCCTGGGTTCCCTCTAGCACCGTCATCGCCGTTCCCTACGACACCCCTGTCCCTGGCTACGAAAATAATACCGTTAATACCCTCAGACTTTGGAAATCAGAAGCATCCGACGAATTTGATTTTGATGCCTTTAATTCCGGACAATATGACCAAGCGGTAGGGGATAAAATGTCTTCAGAGACGATCTCTAAGGTGTTATACCCTAACGACAATACCCCCCAAGGTCGGGAATTAAGGCTTAAACAGCAATTTTTCTTTGTGTCTGCTTCCCTCCAGGACATTATTCGCGGCCATCTCAAAAAATATCCCAACTTAGATAATCTGTTTGAATCCGTGGCGATTCAATTAAATGATACCCACCCCGCCGTCGCGATCGCAGAAATGATGCGCCTCCTCCTCGATGAGCATGGCTATAGTTGGGATCTCGCCTGGGACATTACCCAAAAAACCTTTGCCTATACCAACCACACCCTAATGCCCGAAGCCCTAGAGCGTTGGCCAGTAAGCTTCTTCCAAAAATTACTCCCCCGCCATCTAGAGATCGTTTATCACATTAACCATCTTTTCCTAGAACAAATTCGGGCGTGGTTCCCTGGGGATGAAGATTTTATTAATCGCATTTCCATCATTGAAGGATTCGGGGATTATCAATCAATCCGCATGGCCCATTTAGCCTGTGTTGGGAGCCATGCCATTAACGGAGTAGCAGCCCTCCATACTGAGCTCCTAAAACAGGATACCCTCAAGGATTTTGCCCGTATTTCCCCTGATAAGTTTTTCAATAAAACCAATGGTGTTACCCCCCGCCGTTGGATTAAATATAGTAACCAGTTACTGTCAGAACTATTTACCAAAAAGCTTGGTAGTACGGACTGGGTGAAAAATTTAGACGAGCTCAGGAAATTAGAATCTAATCTTAACGATGCTGACTTTTGTAAACGCTGGCGGGAAATTAAACATAGCAATAAAGCACGCCTAGCAAAATACATCAAAGACCATAGCAACATTGATGTCGATACCAATTCGATTTTTGATATTCAAGTTAAACGGATCCACGAATATAAGCGGCAGCATCTAGCGGTATTGGGCATTATTGCCATGTATAACCGCATCAAATGTGACCCGAACGCCGATTTTGTACCTCGGACGTTTATCTTTGGCGGCAAGTCTGCCCCTGGTTACTTTATGGCCAAATTGATTATTAAATTAATCAATGGGGTGGCGGATGTGGTCAATAATGATCCCGATGTGCGCGGTCGGATCAAGGTGGTGTTTATTGAAAACTTTAACGTCTCCCTCGGCCAAAAAGTTTATCCTGCAGCTGATCTATCGGAACAAATTTCCACCGCTGGAAAAGAGGCTTCTGGTACCGGTAACATGAAATTTGCGATGAATGGAGCGTTAACCATCGGCACGTTGGATGGAGCTAACATCGAAATTCGGGAAGAGGCCGGAGAAGAAAATTTCTTCTTGTTTGGTCTTACGGCCCAAGAAGTTAACGATCGCAAAAACCATGGCTACAACCCCATGGACTACTACCATGGCAACGGGGAATTAAAAACAGTTATTGATTACATCTCTAACGGTCATTTTTCCCACGGCGATCGCGAACAGTTTAGGCCAATCCTCGATTCCCTGATGAACGAAGATCCCTATATGCTCTTTGCTGATTTCCAATCCTATCTTGATTGCCAAGGTAAAGTTTCTGAAGCCTATCGCGATCAAGATAAATGGACAAAAATGTCTATCCTCAATTCCTTGAGAATGGCTAAGTTTTCCAGCGATCGTACCATCGATGAATATTGCAAAGAAATTTGGGATGTTAAACCTGTGCCCATCACCGTCAAATCCTATGATCCAGAAGAAGGTTTCCTCAAATTGGAAAAATCCGTAGAAGTCTAACCAACTCCCCAGGACTTGATTCGTTCCTCCTGGGACAATATTTTCTTCTCCCCCATCAACTAATCGGATCATCGGAGCTATAGATAGCAGCTTTCTTTGCCCCTAGTCCCCTTAGCCAGGGAGAGGATCAGCTACGGACAATCATCAACTTGGATTTACCGTGATAACTTTACGATTTGGTCTTATTTGTTATGTTGGGTGACCATGGTCTCTATCGGTTTCCACTGAACTTTGGCCTAAGCTGGATTGAATGGATTTAGATTTATCAATCCCTGAGGACGACTTACGCACAAGCCCCCTAAATCTCCCCAATTGGGGGACTGGCTTGAACGATTTTCCCCAAAGATCATAGTTCCCAGGACAGAATCGAAATTTTTGAGTAAGTCCTGTCCCTGATACCTGAAACCACAATTCAAAATTTTAAATAACAAACAACAAATAACCCCGTAGTTTTAGTTATGCTTAAAATTACGGGGCTTTTTCTATTTTTATAGCGGTAGCCCATCCGATCGCCACAGATTATACCAAAACCGTTTTGTTTAGTATGGAAAAATAATCTTTATCTCAATTGTTGCTGATATTACAATAGTTCGGACAGTTTTTTTGACGAAGATACAAGGCTTACGAGGCAAGATCTCCCGCCTTTCCCAATTTAATTGGTTGTCTGCAATTTCGCTGACTTGACTTTAAATATAGTCAATTTAATTTAGTATGGGGTGGCTGTTCCTCTCAATGGAATGTTTTCAGATCTATTTGTTTCCCCTAATTATTTAAAAAGACTATAAGACTTAAAGACAATGCCTTATACGAGGCAAAGGATACAAGCCTTAAAAACCGTCCGAAGTATTGATATTAACAACTGAGTTATAAAGCCCCCCGGCCGGCAATGCTGGGGGAGAAATTCCTGAAACATCATTACAAAGTCCCCCCAAAATTTACGGGA
>JAAUPO010000444.1 GCA_012033095.1 Synechococcaceae cyanobacterium RL_1_2
AGCTCGATCGCAGTAATGAACAGAAAATTTATAATATAAACCTAATCGTAATCATGATTAATCGCGATCGTGATGGTTAATGCCAACACTATCAAATAATCCTAAGCAATTATAAATTTGTCGTTATGACCACTCTAGAAACTACTAATCAGTCCCCACAGTTTGATGATGTGCCCAAAATGGGAATGCCTGTTACCATCATCACTGGTTTTTTGGGTAGCGGTAAAACCACCCTTCTCAATCATATTCTAACTAACCAAGATGGAGTTAAAACCGCTGTTTTGGTGAATGAATTTGGGGAAATTGGCATTGATAATGAACTAATTGTCTCCGCCGGGGAACAGATGGTGGAATTAAGCAATGGTTGTGTTTGCTGCACCATTAATGGAGGATTTAGTAGAAGCTGTACACCGTATTCTTGAGCGGGAAGATAAAGTTGATTATTTAGTGGTTGAAACTACCGGTGTAGCGGATCCGTTGCCCGTGGCTTTGACCTTTTTGGGCACGGAATTAAGGGATCTTACCCGCCTGGATTCGATCGTGACGGTGGTGGATTGTGCCAATTTTAGCTTGGACTTATTCACTAGTGAAGCTGCCTATAGTCAAATTTCCTATGGGGATGTGATCCTTCTGAATAAAGTGGACTTGGTGGATGAAGCGGACGTGGATGCTTTAGAAATTCGGGTGCGAGACATTAAAAAAGATGCCCGGATTTTGCGTACCAGTAAATCGGAAGTGCCTCTACCTCTGATTTTGAGTGTGGGGCTATTCCCTTCGGAGAAATATTTTAATCAAGATGGCCACCATGATCACGACCACCACGATCACCATGACCATCATGACCATGAAGAGCATGATCATGGGTGTGACGATAGTTGCGAGCACGATCATGATCATGACCACCATGACCATGGCCACCAACACCACCACCATTCAGATCATTTAGCGATCGATGGGTTTGTGTCTTTGTCTTTCCAGAGCGATCGCCCTTTTTCTATTCGTCAGTTTCAATATTTCCTCGATAACCAACTGTCGGCCAATGTCTTCCGGGCTAAGGGGATTATGTGGTTTGAGGAAAGCCCCGATCGCCATATTTTCCACCTTAGCGGTAAACGTTTTACCATTGAAGATGATCAATGGGGCGATCGGAAAAAGAAAAATCAATTAGTTTTCATTGGCCAAAATTTGGATATGGATGAGATTAGAACTAATCTCAATAATTGTTTGGTTAGTGTGAAAGGAAATAAAGGCAAAGGGTTTGGCCATTAGAATCCTAAACTTGCCAGGAAATTAAGCATTAAGCATATATAGCTAGCAGTAACCACAACGATTGTTATGGGTCGATGAAAATTGCCCCCCCAGGATAAGGCTTTTTTGCCTAAGCCATTTGTTCATTTTGTTCATTTCTTTGGTTACAGGGACAGGACTTACACAAAAATTTCGATTCTGTCCTGGGAACCAGGATGTTTGGGGACAATCGTTCAAGTAAGTCCCCCAAATTTCTGGGATTTAGGGGGCTTTTGCGTAAGTCCTATTCATGTTATGACCTAGTTAGGACGGCTATAGTAGTTAGCCTCAAACCTTAAACCCAACAAAATCATTACATTTTTAGCTTTTTAACTTTTTAATTTTTTACCTATTTCACCAATGAGCACCACCACCTTACAAGGACAAATTAAACGGGTAGATCTTGGCATGGGAGCATGGACATTGTTAACCCCAGAGGGTTTAACCTATGAACTCCATCGTCTCCCTCCTGCCTATCAAATTGTTGATCTTGAAGTCAAACTCACTGGTACCATTCGCAGCGATCTGATGGGGACAGCAATGGTAGGGGGATGTTTTTCAGGTTGAGCAAGCTCAAAGCAGATCAGACTAATCAGACCAAAATGAAACTAATAAAACTAAAAAATGTTAAAAATACAATATTAAAGATTTTTTTTAAAGATTAATTAATGATTGCTCTTTACAAAGATTAATAATTGGAGAGCCTGACACCAAGCCATTAAACTAAACTAAAACAAAATTATTTAATAAATTCCTTATCATGAGTGTAGTTAGCGAAGTTATTCTTAAAGCGGATGATGAACTCCGTTACTTAAACGGTGCTGAGTTAGAAGGCATCTATAGTTTTTTAACCACTGGCGAAGAACGCCTAGAAATTGCCAATATTTTGGCTGATAACGATAGCAAAATTGTACAACAAGCAAGCAAGCTACTATTCAGCAAGCATCCTGAGTACCGTGCGAATGGCGGTAATGCCTCTTCTTCTAAACAATATAATCAATGTCTTCGGGACTATAGCTGGTATTTACGCTTGGCAACCTATGGCATTATTGCGGGTAATATTCAACCGATCGATGCCATTGGCTTAGTCGGAGTAAAGGAAATGTATATTTCTTTAAATGTACCCCTAGCCGGAATGGTGGATGCCATTGTCTTCTTAAAAGAAGCAGCCCTTGGTTTATTAAGCGCAAAACAAGCCAAAATAGCTGGCCCCTATTTTGATTATATGGCCCAAGTGATGAGCTAAAGTATTGAACATTTATTATTTTAGTCAGCTGCTGAAAGATAAAATTTATGGGGATAATTCATTAATCAGAATTGTCCCCATGTTTTTGGGGATTAATTTTAGGGGTAGGAAAATATCAAATATATCTCTTCGTTGCTAATCCTACGCCTGGCCTCGTTGTTTCTGATCCTATTTCCATGGGAAATCGCGATCGATTAAGCGTTGAGCTTGGTTATTTCAGTTTTTTGATGAGAAGTGGAATGGCTTCTATGTTTTATTTAGCAATGGATTGTACTGAATGAATCAAATTAATATTAATATCTACGTAAACGGCGAAACTATTACTTGTCCCCACGGTTTAACGTTACCCCAGCTATTGGAGCATCAAAGCTTTAACCCGAAGCTAGTAGCGGTGGAATATAACGGGGAAATTGTCCATCGTCAATATTGGGAACAAACGCTTATCCACGAGGCCGATCGCTTAGAGGTAGTCACGATCGTGGTGGTGGCTGTAACTATAGCTGTGGTGACAAAACTGTGATCACAATGATTCCTAATGGTCGATGATCATCAAACCCGACAGAATAAGGCTTTGTTACTTTGGAGGTGTCCTATAGCTAAGCCATCAAGATCAGGACATTTATAAGGGGTAAAAAGCTTATGTAGTGAGGTTTTACCCTGATTAATCTGTTCCGATCAGATTGGGTACGGCTATAAGAGGCTGTTTATAAAATCAATTGAATTTGCCCTTAGAGGGGGACAAACTACTTCTATCATTTATATATAGTCTTTTTGAATAATTACGGGAAATAAATAGAGCGG
>JAAUPO010000445.1 GCA_012033095.1 Synechococcaceae cyanobacterium RL_1_2
TTGAGAACGTGTTTGAAAAGTATCAAATGTTGTTGAGTCGTCCCCTAAATCCCCCAATTTGGTGGACTTCATTGGTTAAAATCCAGGTAATTTCCCCCAGAATGGGGGGCAAGGGGGCTGTTCAAAGAGCCTCTCAGGCTGGGAGGCAGAAAGGTCTATTCATTGTTGAAACCCTTAGGAATAAGAATTTAATAACATCCAAAACTTAGATATCGATGGTTTACGCTCCCTTGAAGGATACCGTACAAATTTCTAAGTTATTTAATTCACGATCCTTAGGACTTAGGCACAAGCCCCCTAAATCCCCCAAATTTGGCGGACTTACTTGAACGATTGTCCCCAAACATCATGGTTCCCAGGACAGAATCGAAATTTTTAATTTTTGCGTAAGTCCTGACAAGTAAGGATCATGACGGTTCAACAGCGTAACCCTCAATTATCCTAGTTTTAAATATCCTTACAGCTTTAGCACTTCCCAGGTTTAAGGTTTAGGGCAGCTTAAACGTTACAAAATCCATTCAGAGCTGATTTCTCCGAGATCCAATGGTAAACTCACTGCCTTTCCCAGACGAGGTTTTTCTTTTGTTGCGCCGATAAATTCCTTAATTTGGGATTCGACCCCCCAAGCATTAATATAACTACACACTCCATTAAGGTGTTCGTAATATTCTTCTTCACTGAGGGGAAAAGAAGCTTGGCCGAGGAATTTCCACATTACTTGGAAAAATATTCGATCTTTTACTTTCTTGATTTGGACATCGTAGGGGTAAGTCCATTTCGCCGTAATCAAATCTGCGAGCTCTTGCCCAACCATTCTGTCCCCCTTGGCAGTAATACTATTAGCTTAGTTACTTGTATTTATTCGAAAAGAAGTTGAAAAAACGATAGGCTTAATTATAAGACGTAATTTAAAATATAAATTTTGTAAACCTTGCGAATCTAGCTATGACTCAAATTTCTAGTTCCTCCGATGTGCCAAGTATGGGCCGTCGCCAATTCATGAATCTGCTCACCTTTGGTAGTGCCACTGGGGTTGCCCTCGGTGCGCTCTATCCTGTGGTGAAATATTTTATTCCGGCTGGCAGCGGTGGCGCTGGGGGCGGGGTTACGGCTAAAGATGAGTTGGGTAATGATGTGGTGGCATCGGAATTTCTGGCTACCCATAAACCCGGCGATCGCGTTTTAGCCCAAGGCTTAAAAGGGGATCCTACCTATATGGTGGTCACTGGTGAAGCGGCGATCGCAAGTTACGGGATCAATGCCGTTTGTACCCACCTCGGTTGTGTAGTGCCCTGGAATGCTAGTGAAGATAAATTCATGTGTCCTTGCCATGGCTCCCAGTACAACGCCGAAGGGAAAGTCGTACGTGGCCCTGCGCCCCTATCCTTGGCCCTTGTCCATGCGGATGTGAATGAAGATGACAAATTAGTCTTCAGTGAATGGACTGAAACGGATTTCCGCACCAATGAAAATCCTTGGTGGGCTTAATTTCTGTCCCCCTAATGAGTTAGGTTAATTACATATTTTTTGTATTTCCCTTTAAGCCTTAGGCTTGAATAATTTATTAATTCTTCCCATAAAAGCGCAATAATTATCCATTGAGATTCTTGCCAACCATAACAATGAAACAAAATAAATTTAATAACTTTATCCAACTGTTACTGCGGAGCGTGGCGATCGCGATCGTTACCGCTGTAACATTTGTGGGTAGTAGTGTGGTGATCCCCCAGGCCGCCCAAGCCTATCCCTTCTGGGCCCAAGAAACTGCCCCTGAAACTCCTCGGGAAGCTACTGGCCGCATTGTATGCGCCAACTGCCACCTCGGTAAAAAAGAAGCAGAAATTGAAATTCCCCAAGCTGTTACCCCCAACAGCGTATTTGAAGCAGTGGTAAAAATTCCGTACGATCTTGATAGCAAACAAGTATTAGGGGATGGTTCCCTTGGTGGTTTAAACGTTGGTGCGGTCTTAATGCTTCCCGACGGCTTTAAAATTGCCCCCGACGATCGCATTCCTGAAGAAATGAAAGCCAAAATAGACGGGGTTTATTACCAGTCCTATAAAGAAGGTGACGACAATGTAATCATCGTTGGCCCCTTACCCGGTGAACAATATCAAGAAGTGGTATTCCCGATTTTGGCCCCCGATCCTACCCAGGATAAATCCATTAACTTCGGTAAGTATAGTGTTCACCTTGGTGCTAACCGTGGCCGTGGCCAGGTTTATCCCACTGGCGAAGCTACTAACAATAACCCTGTTAAAGCTTCCGTTGATGGTGTTGTTGCGGCGATCGCTCCTACCGATACCGGCCTAGAGGTAACTCTTACCACTGCTGCGGGGGAAACCGTAGAAACTATTTCCGCTCCTTTACAAGCTGTAGTTAGCGTAGGTGACACCGTCGCTAAAGGTACTCTATTAAGCAACGATCCTAACGTGGGTGGTTTCGGTCAAAAAGACACCGAGATTGTGCTACAAAACCCTGCTCGTATCGTTGGTTTAATGATCTTTGTGTTTGGTGTGATGTTTACCCAAATCATGCTTGTATTGAAGAAAAAACAAGTAGAACGGGTTCAAGCTGCCGAAGGTTTGATCTAGGGTTATTCCCTTAATCCCAGAATTTTTTTAATTCTCGATCAATTCTCGATCGCCATCTCCGATTTTTTAGAAATAAAGCCCCTAGGGGTCAAAGGTTTCTTTAAAAAGTCGGAGATTTTTTTCTGTGTCAGGAGTTACGCAGTTAAGAAAAAAGAGAGTTAAAAAAGAAGAATGAATAAAAGCAAAATATCAGGAAATTGATTATACCAAATCCGTCCGGTACTCGGCACCAACCCGGTATTCACCAGCTGATATCGAAGAAATTCTCAGAAAAGGCATAGAAATTATGATTTTGACCCGTGGTATGCAATTGATGCTCCATACCTGTCCTGAAACGGAACAATTGTTGCATCAAAGAAATATTGAGTATCATATTGGCCAGACCAAACTAGCAGTAGCACTCTTCAATGATTTTGTTCAACAAGGTAAAAGGGTTGGTGGCATCTTTCACTCAACTTGCTAGCACAATGTTAATTTAGCAATCCTAAATGAGATGTAGAAAATAGAGAGCAAGAAATCAAACAGAGAAAATGAAAGAACTAGCTGAATTCATAGCGAGTAATCCCAACAGCAAGGAACTCAAAAGAGCAATAGCGGTACAGATGGTACAGCAAAAAATGACCTAGGAGAAAATAGCAAAAATGCTATCGGTATCCACCAGTTTTTTAGGAAAGTGGAAAAAGTTGTTTGAAGAAAAAGGGATTGCGGGTATAAGGCTTAATTATCAAGGGTCTA
>JAAUPO010000446.1 GCA_012033095.1 Synechococcaceae cyanobacterium RL_1_2
AATTTTTAATTATTTGCTGCTTCAATCACATCCGCTGTAACCCTAGTGCCAGAACGGATCATCAAGGCATCGTATTCACCAATAATGGCGACTAATTCATCAGGAGACAGGCCCAGCTTGACATCCACCTGAGCGACTTGGGATAAAATATCAACCCCGATTTGATCAATACTATCGGATACAAGAACTTTTGCCATAGTGTTTTGTTTGGAAAAATAACCTCAGTAGTTGGACTTATATGACGCTGAGCAATAGATTAACTTATTGAGCTACAGACGATCAAAATGACCCAGAATCCCTATCTTAATACTCAATGAGAAGGGAGTTTAGAACTGCTTAGTATAGATCAACATTTCTTGGTAGAGGTTATCTTTCCTTCAATTTACTATGCAATGGGAAGAGGGCATTTTTGCTTGCGGCTCAGGGCTGATTGATAAAGCCCCCCTGCCCCCCAATTCTGGGGAATAAATTCTTGAAAAATCATTAAAAGTCCCCCAAATTTGGGGAATTTAGGGGGCAAAATGCAGATTCAATGTATAAACAGCCTCTCAAACCCTGAACCATGGACGTTTTTTTCTAACCCCACAAATCTAAAGCTTTAGATTGTGCCTTGCCTATTTCTGGATCAACTTAATGTTCCTACGTTCTGGCTACTGCTCCTGGATTAATGGTTAACGCATCGCTAATTCTTGCCATGGGATGTAACCCACTCGATCGCGTCATCCCGATTGTTGATGCGTTGATCCAGGGTTGCCCATAATAGGCCGTCTAAAATGGCCTTAAATTGGGGGCCGGGCTTATAACCCATGGCTTTAAGGTCGGAACCATTCAAACAAGGTTTGGTAAATTGTAAACGGGTCAGGTGGAGCCATAGCTTACGGCGCAATTCGGGAGATAGTTTCGGGGCAATTAGTAGTAGTAGGGGTAACTTATAATTAGTTAAAATTCGATAAATTTCGCTAGGTTGCTGGGCTGGGGTTAATTGCTCTACCAAGGCCGCGATCGCTGGGGCTAAAACCGTTAAACGATGAATACTATCCTTGGGTAATTGTAAGTTTGAAGCAATAATGGGGGCGGTGGATAAATCAGCAAGTAATAGTTCTAAACGGAATAGCCAGGGTTCGACGTTGGATTTGAGTTCTAGTTTTAAATGATGAAGCCAGCGATCGCCGTAACGAATTTGCCACCAGATGCGATCGGTGAGTTTTAAATCCGGATCTAGACAGCGTAGGGCCCTTAACTGAGCCAATAATTTTAAGGAACCCCGCCAATAATTAGATGCCAAAATATATTTTAATTCTGCTCGTAGGCGTGTGGTGAGAGCTGGGGCGGGATGATCCGAGAGTTTTAGTTGCTCATAGACCCCACTTTCTAGGGCATAACGAATATAACCTAGGGTTTGATCATCAAACTGAAATCCTAAACGCACCGCAAACCTGACCCCTCGATAAATCCGGGTAGGATCTTCAATAAAACTATTGGCATGGAGTACCCGCAAAGTTTGGGCCCTAAGATCTTCTAACCCACCAAAAAAGTCTAGTAGTTCCCCCGCGTGGGGGGCCGTCAACCGTAAAGCTAGGGCATTAATACTAAAATCCCGGCGGTATAGATCCTGACGAATGGAGCTAGCTTCTACTTCTGGGTTAGCGGCGGGGTAGGGATAAAATTCGGTGCGGGCGGTGGCAATGTCCATCCAAAGATTGCCCAGGGTTGGATCTTCATGCCAGAGTAACGCTGCGGTTTGAAATTCACCATGGATTGATAGCCGCGCTTGGGGATAGATTGCCTGTAAAGCCTTGGCCATGGTCACCCCAGCCCCCACTTCCGCACTCCGATGGAAACCATCCACGACCAAATCAATGTCCTGTAATAACAATGGTTTCATGGCCTCTTCACTTAACAGTAAATCCCGTACCCCTCCCCCTACCAGATATAAATGCCAACCAAATTTTTCAGCGATCGCAGCGGTGTGATCTAGTAATTGGGTAACGGTGGGTTCTAAGCGATCGCGGATCGTGGGGAGCAAACAGGTGGTCAGAGGCAAAGAATCCTGGCCATGGAGGGGGAAGATTCCCTGATCTCGGTGTACTTGGCGCAACACGTCGGTACGGGTCACCATGCCCACCAATTGTCCCTGGTCTAATACGGGTAAACGCCCCACATCATAGGTCACCATTAATTCTTGGATTTCTGGCAAGGTGGTGATAGGACTAATGGTTTTTAAGTTGCGGGTCATATAACCCTTGACGGGGGCATGGCTAAATCCATGGTGTAGGGCTAAATCGAGATCCCGACGGGAAATAATGCCAACTAATTGCCCCACTTCATCCACGACGGATAAACCGGAGTGGCCATAACGAAATAGGATACGTTCTGCTTCGGCGATCGAAGTATCGGGCCGAATGGTACGCACCGGCGCAGACATTAAATCCCTAGCGGCGGGGGGATGGGGAATTAAACGGATTAATTGCTCCATTACCTGGGGTAAAACTTGAGGCAAGGTTTTACCTTTGACTAGGGCGGAACAAGCTTGGAGGTGGCCCCCTCCCCCCCAGGTAATAAATAGGGGTTGTAAATTAACTTGATCCAAGCGGGAGCGTCCAATCAACGTGACTCTGGATTCCTGACCTTTGCGAAAACCATGGCCCAAAATGATCACGTCTAAGTCCGCTAGTTCCATAATCGGGTAGTTAACCCCGATAGACCTGGCACAAATTCCTCGGTCATTAGGGCCACACTCCCCACCTGACGACCATGGATAGATTGAATTTTTAATTGCTCTAAACCTTGGGTTAATAGTTCCTGGAGCAGGGGGGATAGATTCGGCTCTAGGTATTCCCCCACTACTTGGATATTGGCTTGTTGTTCCAATAACCACGCGATCGCCCTAGCATCCCTGGGGGTAGTATGGCCATAGGTTAACGAACCGGTATCCACATACACCCCTAAAGCCATCACCGTAGCTGCAACGGGACTAATGGAAATCTGGTTTTGCTCTAATCGTTCAACGATCAACGTGGTGCTGGAACCTACCGCTTCAATACAGCTCCAATGGGGGCGAATGTCTCCTGCGGTCTGGGGATGGTGATCATATAAATTTAAGACTTGCAATGACGGTAAATCTAACCAACTGGCACAGGGCCCCAAGCGATCGCGGTGTTGGGTATCCACGATCGTTAGTTTACGGATAGTGGCAGGATTGACACTGCGACGTTCAATCAACGGCAATTCATCCCGATGGAGAGCCAAAAAATCCTTCACCGTGGGATGGGCCCCCCCGTTAAACACAATCTTAGCCCCTGGTTGGAGATACACTAAACCCACCG
>JAAUPO010000447.1 GCA_012033095.1 Synechococcaceae cyanobacterium RL_1_2
TCTCAATTATGTAAGTTGCCTACTTTGCTAACGACAAATAGGGGTTTCAACTCCTAAGATGAGTGTTCTGCAAAAGTGAGATGCTCCCCTATCTCTAAGCCATAGCCTCACAAGATTGGGCCATGGTTAATTTCTTCGTTGTGCCTGGGGGTCACCCAAACTTGGCCATGGTGGAGAAGCAAAGGCCTGGGTGGTGGGAGTATCCCTAAATTAACAACTACTGCAAAAACAAAACGATTAGTAATCCTGATGGGCAATTGATTCTTGGTAATAAGAAGTAGATACAAACCAATCATTGGATTGATCTTTCCTTAAAAATTCAGGATGGTAGATTATGAATAGTGCTCCTTTAATGTTTTCCACGTTAATAGTCGCTAGTGCTTCTGGGGTTGGAGATGGCCAGGGGTTAAAAGCAGAGGAACTAGTGAAGATTGATAACCCTCAACCCATTCCCATGGCTAGTTATACTACCCGGCGCATGATGTACCGTTACCGTGGTACCGGTCGTCGGGAGATGTTGGGCCAAGTCAGACCTAGCTCCCCCCAAGTCCAGTTTTCCATTGGCTAAACCTTGTGTGACGAGCTGCCAACATTTAATTTGAGCAGCTTTGTCAACTTTTTACCCTAACACCAGATTAGGGACTAGATTAGGGTTTGAGGTTAAGTTGTTCAATTTGGTATTGGGCATCACGATAACAATCTACCCGACTAGAATCTAGACAAAGCTTTGCCGCTTGGGTGAAATCAGCCAGGGCATCTGTTTTTTGGTCTAGATTGTTATAGGCAATACCTCGATCGTAGTGGGCAAAAATATGATCAGGGTATATTTTTAAGGCGGCGGAAAAATCCTCGATCGCGCCACGGTCATCTCCTAACTCTAGGCGGGTTACACCTCGGTTATAGAAGGGATCGGGATCATTGGAATTAAGCTTAATGGTAATGTTAAAATCCTCCATTGCTCCGGTTAAATCACCGAGACGACGACGAACTAACCCCCGATTTTGATAGGCGAAGGGGTGATCTGGCCGCAGTTCGATCGCTTTAGTGCAATCGGTAATGGCCTGCTGTTGTTGTTCTAGATTGGAGTAAGAAAGACAGCGATTGAGGTAAGCGGGGGCGAAATCTGGTTGTAGATCAATGGCACGGTTATAGTCGGTGATGGCGGCCTGATGGTTGCCAAGTTCGTCCCAAGCGTTACCACGGTTAACATAACCATTCACATTGTTGGGATTTAAATCAAGGCTATGGGTATAGTCCGCGATCGCGCCATTGGGATCACCAATGAGAAAACGCACATTCCCCCTAGCGTAATAGGTTTCTTCTAGCTCATAATTTTGTTCGATGGCAATGGAAAATCATCGATGGCTTCCTTAAACTGGCCTAGTTCCTTCCTTAATAGCCCTCGCTTCAGATAAATTTTTCCTGTTGGATGATTTTGTAGGGACTGGTCATATAGGGATAACGCCCCTTCTAAATCCCCGCCTTGCTCTAGGGCTAAAGCTTGGTTTTCATAGTTCTGGGTCACCCATTGTTGCTTCCACCATTGATAACCGCCGTAGGCTAAAGTGCCCACCATCCCGGCTATCACCAATCCCCCCACCATATATTTACTAACGCGATCGTAAGAGGGACGACCGAGGGTAAAGTCCTTAGGGGGCGGGGAGTTTTCCTGGGCTAAGCCATCCCCCTTCCCGGACTCCCCTGGTGACGTTATTTCCCCATACTCCATGGCCACGGGATCTAGGGTAATATCGTCACTGCTAAAAATATCTGGTTCTAATATCAGTTCCTGGGGTTCTGTAATGGATAAGCCCTGAGCTTCGGGCTGGTGGGCTATTACGGCTTGCTCCTGGTTGCTATGGTTTCCCACCTCATCGTTATTCAGAGCTTCAAGCTGATCGGCTACTAGCGGTTGATCGGCTCGCTCCTCTGGGGGTAGGTTTAATGGACTATCAATCTGCCCATTGATTTGTTGGAGCAGTTTCTCATCAATTAATTCGTCTAATTCGGGAATGGCAAACTTTTCCATGGAGGCCAAACCGATGATCTGGTTAGATCTTTTACCTACTTTTTTCCTCGTGGCCCCTTCCCTCGTTTCCCCTGCGATCGCGACGGTGGCAGCCGTAGTTTTTCGATTAATTGCTCCTCCCCTTTAGTAGCGGGAATCAATAGCACCGGTAATTCTTTAGAGCGATAAAACCCTAACTGTTCCAATTCACTTAATACATCCAACGCCGATGGATAACGACGCTCTGACAGGGGATGGATCATTTTTTCTAAAATTGCCACAATAGCGAGGGAATTAGGTAATTCCTTGCGCCACATGTTCCGTTCGATGCTCGCTTTGGCTTTGATGATCTGGGTTAACTGAAAATCATTTAAACCGGTGACAGCTTGCACCGCAATAATCCCCAGGGAATAGATATCAACATTTTCCTGAAGCTTTTGTAAATTTTGTTCCGGAACCCGATAGATCAATGAATCTTGAAATGATAAACCCATGGATTCCGGTTGGATTACTTGGTTTGCAATGCAGCGAAAAATACCCACCGTATCTAACAAGATTGATTGATGATCATCCTTGACGATAATATTTTCAGGCTTTAAATAAAAAATAATTAGCTTATAGCTATGGAGAATTACTAGGGTTTCTAAAATGTTTTCTAAAAGAAAAACAACTTCTTTTTCAGAATAAAAAACCCCGGGCTCTAGTTTTGATTGAAATGATGATCCTTCAATATATTCTTCAACTAAATAAAAATTTCCATTCTCTGTAAAAAATCTAAAATCGGTACGATGCGATCGCTTAACTTTAACTTTTGCAATAACTCCGCTTTATTTTTAATACGCTGAGGGTCAAATTTAACGCCGTTTCATTATTAGTCTGTAACAAAATTTCCTGCACTACACATTTAGGATAACCAGAGGATTGGGTATCTCCTGCAAGTAACATTTTGCCAAATTCATCCCCGTAAATGGTTTTGATAAATTGATATCGCTGTCCTAAAAGTTTGGCCATGGTTCTGAAATAATTTGTCCCAATGATAACGAGGATAACTAAATATAAATTATCTGTACAGAGATGGGTACAGAGATAAATATAACGGATTTACTTATGATATTTACTTATGATTAAGTACACTAAACCCTTGCATATTAAGAGATTACTAAGATTTAGGCTGTTATTTATAATAACTAAACCCACTATAGGTACAAGTATAACGGCGGATGATCAAACCCTATTTTCACCCTATGTTCATAATCATGGTTTTCGATAACTAACTTAAAACTAATTCAAATAATTCAAACTAAAATCGATGGTTG
>JAAUPO010000448.1 GCA_012033095.1 Synechococcaceae cyanobacterium RL_1_2
CGTCTCAGGATGAACAATAAATAGTTTTTGGGGAGGCTTCACCCGACCAGAACTAACTAGAAAAGTAGCATCAGGATCCTGCTCCTCCACCGCGATCGCTCGATTATCATGGATCTTCTCCTGATTAAAGGGCAAACGATGGAGTAACTCCCCCCGCTTATGGCCCGTCACAATGAGGGTGGTTTCTGCCATCCCATAACAAGGATAAAAAGCTTTTGCCCTGAAGCCGCAGCCCCCAAATCGATGGATAAACTTGTCAATGGTGGGAGCTCGTACTGGTTCGGCCCCACTAAAGGCCAATTCCCAACAACTTAAATCTAATGTGGCTAAATCATCATCGCTGATCGTATCCACACAAAGATCATAGGCAAAATTAGGTCCCCCACTGATGGCAGCACGATAATCGGAGATCGCCTTTAACCACCGTAGGGGTTTTTGTAAAAAGGTAGCTGGAGGCATTAACACCTGGTGCATCCCACCATAAATAGCCCCTAAAATTCCTCCGATTAACCCCATATCATGGTAAGGGGGTAACCAAGAAACCACACTCGACCCAGTTTCTGTTTCAAAATATTCTCGGATCAAGTAAGAGTTATGAACTAAATTACCATGGCTGATCATCACCCCCTTGGGATCCCCCGTCGAACCACTGGTGTATTGCAAAAGGCTAAATCATTAGCTTGGGGACGATAAAATTCAGTAAATTCTCCGTTGAGGGCTGGTACGCGATCGCTGGCGATGGTGAGGATGGAGGAAAACTCCGCCTTATCCGTCAATTTTTGTTGAATACTGGCTAATAAGTTATGGGTCGTTAGGGCAAATTTAACTTCTGCACTATTAATAATGGCCGTTAAGCGTCCTAAACTTTTATTGGCTTTTGGGGGGTAGGCTGGCACCGGAACAACTCCAGCGTAAAGACAACCTAAAAAACTAACAATAAAGTCTAATCCTGGTTGGTAAAGAAGCAAAGCCCTTTCTCCTTGGGCCTGGAGGCGATGGAGTTCCGTCGCGATCGCCTGGGCTTGGTGGACTAATTCCTTAAAAGTAAGCTGGTGGGATAGGGTTTCTCCGTCGGCTAAAAATGTAAAACTAAGATTGTCTGGTTGCGCCTGCACCCTAAAGCTTAATACTTCTAAAAAATTGGAGAATTTCAAGCTAATGGTCTCCTCTAAGGATAGTAAATCGTTAAATGGGAATAAGTAAAATTAAAAATGATACCGTAGCCTAGGCCAATGAACCCCGAATATTTTCCCATGGAAGCCATGGTTTCGCTTAGATCTGATGGACTGAGAGCAGTGGGTTTAATTTTGGTTTTGGAAATTGTTTTTTTATTGTTTCTTAAATTGTAGATCTTTAATCCTAGCTTAATTGTTTAAGGAATATCCCTAAAACGTCATTGCTTAGATTTACTTTGATCCAGATCGATGGATTCAGTTTGCCGTTGTCCTCGATCGAGATCCTTAGGAATCTATAGCAAATATTAAGAAGTATTTACAAAAGTTAATAATTTGTTATGATAAAGGAGAAGTTAACAAAAATTCATATTTCATATTATGCAAAAAGGATTCACCCTAGAAGAAAGCGCAAAACTCAATAACTTTGCTGTTGAGCCTACTATGTATGTTGATGACACCATGGGTAGTGGTTTCACTGAATATGCCGAAAAACTTAATGGTCGTTTTGCCATGATCGGTTTTGTTTCTTTAGTTTTGACCGAAGTTATTGCCGGTGAAAGCTTTGTTGGCTTCCTCGCAAGAATTTTTTCCTAAGGCTTTTTCACTCCTTAGACCCCCTGCAATCATAAATTTATAATTATTTTCTTTAATTACAAAAAGAGGAAGGACAGCGATCGTTGTTTTTCCTCTTTTTGTTGACGACGTAATGATCATAGGGACTGAAAAGGTTTCGGCCCTAGGATAGCGGTAGTCAATTTGATCCCAACGGATTAATCATGCAGGACTTACGCAAAAACTTCGATTCTGTTCTGGGAACCATGACGTTTCGGGACAATCGTTTAAGCAAGTCCCTCAAATTTTGGGGATTTAGGGGGCTTGGGCGTAAGTCCTAATAGAGACTGAAAAGGTTTCGGCCGTAGGATATAGCAATCCTAAATAGCTTGTGGAAATTGAGTACATTGAAAGCTAAGTCTAGTAAGGATCTTCATGTTATGTCTTAGTTAGGACTGCTATAGCTGTAGTCAATTTGATCCTAACGGATTAATCATGGTTAAAAGCTCTCCATCTCAGCCTTTTAATCCCTTAGAACTGTCCTAATATTTACGGCTAGCCATATCTGGAAAAAAGATGGCAAGAACCACAAGCTCAGTAGGGAGTGCCATCAATTAGCATTAAAACGTTGATCCTGAGCCAGGTTCAGAAAGTATAGTTTTAAACTGAAATCCCTAGCTAAGAGGAGTTTCAGGTTTAAATGATGACAGGCCCTAGCTTGTTACATTCATTGTGAGTAAACACTTTAATGAATTTTGAATTTTCTTAAGCAAAATATAAAAAAAGTTCAAGAAAAATTAATCCTTCGTTAAGCTGACGGACAATAGAAGACTTACTACAACGGAGAATTAAGATCCTATGCGTAAAGGTTTTATTGAAGATGAAGCTTCAAAAATCAACAATTTTGCTGTCGAACCAATGATGTATGTGCAAGAATCATCTGAAGGTAGTATCGGCAAAAAGCTGAGTAATCCGATCATGATGTTGGGTTTAGTGGCGATAGTTTTAGTCGCTTTAGGGGCTCTCTCGCTTGTATTTTAGAGCCTAGAGGCTTGTTAACTATAAAGCTGGTTGCATAATTGTAGATAACAGTAGGTAATAGTTTAACCCCTATATTAACCCTATATTTTTTGACTGTGCAAGAATTTTTGTGTACTTAACCATAAAGAAATTAGCTATATATTGATTATATAGGTAATGCGATAGAACCAATTTGAGATCTAAGCCTGCGACCAGAGGCCTTATAGCTAGCTCGCTTTCTCTGTTCTCTAACAGAAAATGGTTTTCTTGAGCCGCCTCTCTCTGTCGTAGATCATTGAATAACGGCTTGCTTCAGAGCCAACTATGATGGGGAAAGATACCAAATTGGTTCTATACAAGTAAGGATAATTAAGGTTGAACCGCTTGACAATCAATTATCCCAGTTCTAAATATCCTTATAGCCTTAGGATCGTGAATTAAATAACTTAGAAATTTGTACGGTATCCTTCAAGGGAGCGTAAACCATCGATATTTAAGTTTTAGATGTTATTAAATTCTTATTCCTTAGAGAGGGACAAGTAGGATTAAAGCTTTGTAAAATCAGACTTGTA
>JAAUPO010000449.1 GCA_012033095.1 Synechococcaceae cyanobacterium RL_1_2
TGTAAGTCCTGTTTGATTAACGATGATGAACGGGAAGTGTCACCGTAAAGTTAGTGGCTTTACCCGTGGTGGAATTACAAGTGATTTTCCCCTATGTTTATTGACAATTAACCAATGGGTCGCTGCTAATCCTAAGCCCTTACCGGTGCCAATTTGTTTGGTGGAGAAAAAGGGATCGTAGAGTTTTTGTTGATGTTCTTGTTTGATGCCATCGCCGTTGTCTTCAATATTGATCGTGACGTATTCCTTGCGGTGGGCAATGGTAATTTTAATTTTGCCGGGGTAAATAGTTTCTCTGGTTTGTAGTTGGTGGTGGTATCGTCGCTCGATCGCATCGATCGCGTTATTTAAAAGATGCATAAATACTTGATTGAGATCTGCCGGATCACAACGTACGAGGGGAATTGATTCGTAATGTTTATCAATTTTGATTGCTGGTTGTTGTTGATCTGCATTGATCAAACGACTTTGTAAAATCTCTAGGGTGATATCCATCCCCTGACATAGATCCACCGACTTAATCCCCACTTCATCGAGGTGGGAAAAACTTTTAAGAGCCCCCATAATATGTTGAATGCGATCGCTGCCCTTATCCATGGAGTCAAGAATCCGGCGCAGATCCTCTTCCACAAACTCTAGCTCTAGCTCTTTGAGTATGGCGGTAATCTGGGGGTTGGGGTGGGGATAGGATGTTTGGTAACTTGCCACGAGGGTTAATAAGTCCTCGGTGTAGGAAGAAATATGGGGAATATTGCTATGGATTATTCCGATCGCGTTATTAATTTCATGGGCTAACCCCGACACCAATTGACCCAACGCAGACATTTTTTCCTGTTGAATTAATTGCATTTGAGTCCGTTGCAATTCCTCAAAGGCCCGATCTTTTTCAGCTAAAGCTTGGGTTAGGGCTAAGGATTGCTGTTTGATTTCTTGGTTCAGACGATAGAGACTGATGTGGGTATGGATGCGGGCAAGGACTTCTGCTTTTTGAAATGGCTTTGTAATATAGTCCACCGCCCCTAAAGATAAACCCCGAACTTTATGGGCGGGTTCATCTAGGGCCGTCATAAAAATAATGGGGATCTCCTGGGTTTTTTCGTTCCCTTTGAGGATTGAGCACACCTCAAACCCATCCATGTGGGGCATCATGACATCTAACAAAATTAATTCCGGTTCATTAAATAAAACCTTGCGCAGCACACTTTTACCATTGGTGGCGGTATCCGTCTCATAACAATGATGCTGAAGCAGTTCGTTTAATAACTGAATACTCGTTTGATTGTCATCAACAATCAAAACCTTACCTAAAATTTGCTCATTGCTCATAGAGGGAAGAAAAAACCATGGTCTTTTATAGTATCACTGCCTTTATGGGGCTTATCGATCGCGTTAGAGTCCTACGGGTTATGTTGATGGCAAAATTTTTGCGAAAACTAACCAACAATAGCTAAAGGGAACCAAGCCAAACCCCCTGAGTATAGGTTTACGCCATGGCGGCGATGGCTATATCCTATTTCCCCAACTAATCTGGTAATTCCGAACAAAAATGTTAATTCCGATCAAGATCAGGACTTACGCAAAATTTCGATTCTGTCCTGGGAACCAAGATGTTTGGGGACAATCGTTCAAGCAAATCTCCCAAATTTGACGGCTTTAGGGTGCTTTTGCGTAATTCCTAAAGATGTCTCATTCTTTGTCCTTGGGAATGGTGGTGAGGGCTAGAGAGCACATTGTCGGCGTTTTTTCTGAATTTTGGAAATTACCCGATCGGGTAAACCTAGGGTGCTGTTACTGTATAGCGTCTCAAATTCGCGATCGAAGTGTTGCGCCACGGTCGGATTTTTAATAATAATTAAGGTTTCATCATTATTGTGATTAGCCGCTGCTGACCAATTATGGGAACCGGTAATCACGGTAGTTTCATCCACGATCGCAATTTTATGGTGAAGTTTATCCCCATCGGGTAGGTTCACCGTGCCCATGGTGGTGATGGGGGCTGACCACGGAGCGTTGCCCGTTTCATATTTACAGTCTTTGTTCGGCATTGCTACCCCCAACATATCCAAACCTTCACTGTAATCATTAAACGCAAACCGTTGATCGATCAATGCACGCACCGTTATCCCCTGACTAACTCGGTTTTTGAGGCTATTAACAATGGTTTGATCACTAAACACAAATAGGGCTAAGTCCACCGATGACTGGGCTTGGTTGAGGGTCTGGGCAATCAAACCGTTGGTGGTTTGGGCAAACTTAGTGCTAGGGGAAGCAGGGGAAAATTTCAGGGTAATCTGATTATTGCCAACGGTAAACGTTTGGGGCGGACGGGGGGGTTTTTGTAACCCAAATTTTCTTTGCCATAACAAGTTAAATTCTCCGGTAAACGCCTCCGCGATCGGGCCGCTATCAATCACCATTAAATGATTAACATTACCCATGGTGTTGGGGTCTGTCCCATCTCCATGGATGCCACTAAATGTAAAATTAGCTGAGCCAGTAATCACTTGGGCCCGATCGATCACCATAAACTTATGGTGCATCAACCCACTTCCCTTCGAACCATCGGCGGTATCATCGATGAGTTGTACCTTGCCACTACGCTTCAAGATACTAAGGGCGGCATCGGCCACATTATATTCATTCTCCACCACCACCCTTACCCTTACCCCGTCATGGGCTTTAGCTACTAACGCTTCCGCCACGGAGGGTAAATTCAATTGCTGTACCGCTAGATCAATACTAGTTTGGGCGTTATTAATCCCATCGATAATCAGTTGTTCGAGGTTATCCCCCGATCGCTCAATGCCCCGATAATCGGTATAAACTGATCCCGCCGTTTGATTATGATTAAAATAAACCTGAATATCCCCATCCTGGGGTAACGCCGATAATTGATCCTCCCCACTACAGCCCCCAGTAATGAGGGCACTAGCGATCGCGAGCAATAGGTTTTTCATAGATGCAATGGCCATAACCTCAACATTTAACAACAAGCCTACAGATATGGTTGAGATCAACTAAACCACATAAACCGCAGAAAGTCGATAAAACTAACAGGACTTACGCAAAAATTTCGATTCTGTCCTAGGAACCAGGATGTTTGGGGAACAATCGTTCAATCATTCAAGCAAGTCATCCAAATCTGGGGAATTTAGGGGGCACAATGCAAATTCAAAAGCCCCCCTGCCCCCAATGCTGGGGGAGAAATTCCTCAAACATCATTCAAAGTTCCCCAAATCTGGGGGATTTCAGGCTTGTGCGTAAAGTCCGATAAAAATTAAGTGAAGATGATGTTAGGTAGTTCTAGACAAGGAAGG
>JAAUPO010000450.1 GCA_012033095.1 Synechococcaceae cyanobacterium RL_1_2
CTTCTCCCAAGTAACAGCGATCGATCGCAACAGGATCTATGCGATCGATTGGGGTTGTCAGCTTCAATTACCCCAAGGTTATCCCCATGCCCTAACCCAGATTGCCATTAGGGCCCATCATCTTGAACTAACCACCAAGCCCGGCCCCATTAATAGTTTTCCCTGTGAATTAGTAACGCTGAGTTTTACCCAACATCGGGTTACCCTACACTTGACCTTAACCCCCCACGGGCGATCGCTCCAAATGGAAATGCTCAAAACCCAATGGGAACAGTTTCAACACCAACCAGCCCCTTGGTACCTTTCATTCAACATATCTAGATTAATTTTGCTCACAGCATAAACCAATGAGCCTAGACCACCGTTTTAGCTGGTAATGGCTTAACCCCAAAACCTCGATAAATGTGAATACCCACCGTTGCCCCTGGTTGGGAAGGTAAATTTTTCAAAAATTCAAAACCGGCTATGACGCGATCGCGTTGGGGTGGGCATTAACTTAACCATTTGAGGTAACAGAGGTTCAATCCATTCCACCATATAGGCCACATGGTTAACCATCCATTTTCCCAATAGTTAAAGCCCAATAATTCATTCTCAACCTGAGAAAAACCTTGATTATGCAGTAAATCCCCCATTTGGCGAGCAATATAACCATTGCCATTATGGTTAATCAAAGACCATAAACACCGTTGAAAACAAAGATAATCATCGGATTGGGGATAGTTAAAAAAGTCATTAAATCCGCTTCATGCAAATAAATTTTTCCCCCTGGCTTTAACACCCGATAAGCTTCCTTAAGAATGGCCTGACCCTGGGCTAAGGGCACATGCTCTAAAAACCAAATGCCATAAAGATAATCAAAGTGGTTATCTGGCCAGGGTAAACTAGCCGCATCTCCCACCCTTAAATCTATTTCCCGGTTATCTCCATCCAGGGTTGGTAATGCTTGCAAGTATTGTTGGGCTTGGCAAATTTGTTTTGGTTCAATATCTATGCCAGCAAAGGAAACCCCCGGAAATTTTTGAGCCAGAATACCTAACACTGCGCCGACTCCACAACCTAGCTCTAACAGCTTATCTCGCGGTTGTAACTCCAATCCCTTTAAAATAATATTATTCTGCCAATACATCGCCTGGGAGATCAGGCGGGCCTGTTCTTGGGGGTCATAGCCATGGACGTATAACTCGGTCACTGATTAACTAAAACCTTTTTTACTATTAGCAACATAATCAAATTTTAATTCGATCGTGCTAGGGGTAAAGATAAAAACACTAGTACCAATACGATATTGATCTCCATCGATCGCAAAGGCACCTCCCACTAAGAAATCAACAGAACGCTGGGCTTCGCTTTCATCCATCGAAGAAAGGTTAACAATCAAGCATTTCCTGGCCCTCAAAATGTCCAAAATATGGGGAATTTCATTAAAGGAAGTAGGCTCTAAACACACAACTTCATCCAGATTAGATACATTCTTAAGGTTATGTAAAAAACCTTGAGACTCGCTATACATAGTCAATGATTGACCCTGAAGAGGGGTAAGGAAGTAAGTTTAAACAATTTAAACAGGGGCTAACGGCATAACCGATGATTACATTCATTCTGTTCTTTATCATCCCTACCATCGTAATTAGTTAAAAAATCTCGGTGGTTACAAACCGTTTAAAGTTATGCAAACCCCAAAAATGATGGACTCTAAAACATAGACCATAATTCTAATCAAAGTTTGGGGGATAGTAAACAGTAAACTTACAGGAGCTAAACCCTTAATTTCCCAATTTTCCCCATAAATCCCTTTCCCAATTAAAAGTTATGCTGAAGAGGGCTAACAAGTGCTCCTTCAGAGCTATTGATGGAATGGGAAAGGGATTTTGAAATTTTGAAAGGTTCAAGTAAGTAATGCTATGGCCCATTGGATTAAAAATGTTCTTTCCTAAGAGGAAACATTCACAAAATCCCCGGAAGGATAACAAGAAAGACTTGTTGAGTTAGCGAACACGGAGGGATTCGAACCCCCGACCCTCAGAACCGGAATCTGATGCTCTATCCACTGAGCTACGTGTCCATAGGTAGTGCGTTGTATTGTACCATAGCTGATTCCTATCTTTGCAACCAAATCCCTTACTTAAACCTGGGAATATATGCTTAAGAGATTGTTTATAAAGTCAATTGAATTTGCATTGTGCCCCCTAAATCCCCCAAAGTTGGGGAATTTTTAATGATTTTTCAAGAATTTCTCCCCCAGAATGGGGAGCAAGGGGGGCTGTTTAAACATCCTCTAAGGTTATAACTAAGAGACTTTTACTAAAACTAAATCCTCTTCTACTTTCGCTTCATAGATTGGTAAGGCTTCTTTTGCAGGCCCTTCAATTACTGCGCCGGTGGGATCAAATTTGGCAGCATGGCAGGGACAGACAAACTCAGAGGCATCCCCCTTCCAGTCCACGGCACAACCCTCGTGGGGGCAGAGGGCATTGACTGCGACTAAGGCGGCGGCATCGGCAGGATCTCGAATTACAATTACTTGCTGGCCAAGAAAATCTTTTTTGCCAATAAAGCCGGCTGCGTCTAGCTCACTGACTTTCCCGATCGCGGCAAAACCATCTTCCCTGGGGGTAGAATCTACCGATTCCATGGAAGTGGTTTCAGGAGAGGACTGGGTTTCTGGCGGTGGTGGTGGCGTTTCTGGTTCAGTTGTAGTGGTGGTATCAGAGCAAGCCGCGATCGCTACAGGCAACGAAGAAATAATTGCTCCTAGTCCTGCCCAACCAATAAAGTCACGTCTATTCATAGAGTTTTAGTAATTTATACAATTTATGTTGATAAGGGGAATGTACAGCAAAGTGTATAGATAGATACAAAATTATTCTATCTTTGATTTTTAATGCTCCTAAAATGATGTTAGCAAAGCCCTCCCATTGTTTAAGGTGGGGAGTAAAAAGTTTAAATAACGTTAAAATTCTCGCAACTTCATGGAATGTATAGCGGTGGTCATAATAATCTAGGACTTTACGCACAAGCCCCTAAATCCCCCACATTTTGGGGACTTGCTTGAACGATTGTCCCTAAACATCAAGGTTTCCAGAACAGAATCGAAATTTTTGCGTAAGTCCTGTTAACCTCTCTGACTAAGGCGATAGAGGACGCATTGCTAAATTCATAACTCGTTCCAAGGTGCACCCATCCTTGAAGCCGCCATAAAATTAGTAACCAAATTAGTAAAAAAAACTAGAGTTTGCCATCATTTAAACCTGAAACTCTTCTTAGCTAAGGGCTTCAGTTTAAAACTATACTTTCTGAACCTGGCTCAGGAT
>JAAUPO010000041.1 GCA_012033095.1 Synechococcaceae cyanobacterium RL_1_2
TTTTATCTAGCTGTTCCTGATTCACATCGACATTAACCATGGTAGCAGGGGCTTTGGGCGAGGATTTGAATTGCTACAGCTACATCCTTATAGGGCTGTTCAGATAAGTATTTTACTAAAACATTCCGTTGCTGTTCTGTGATGAGATGGACTTTCTGTTTGATTTTAGGCATGGTTACGATTAGAAATAAACTTTAGAAATAAACTATTGTCGGAATTTTATGGTAGGCGATCGCCCTTCAAAAATAGCCAATTGTTGTTAATTTTCACAAAAATCTGGCCCCACAAAGAGCCTGGTTCAAAGGTTTAGTTAATTATTTCCAATAGTTTCAGGACTTACGCAAAAATTTCGGGTAGTTGCTAAAGCTGTAAGGATATTCAGACCCAGGATAATTGATTATCAAGGGGTTTAATCTTCCTGATACTTACTTGTATAGGACTAGCAGATTTCGATTCTGTCCTGGGAACCATGATGTTTGGGGACAAATCGTTCAAGCAAGTCCCCCAAATTCAGGGGATTTAGGGGGCTTGTGCGTAAGTCCTGAGTTTCAAGCATTGGTAGTGCTCAAGCCCTAAGAATCTCTAAACCTGAAATGATTGAGAATCAAGCGGTTTAACCTTCAGGATTGTTACCTGCAATTGTTGCCGGTATGGAAAGGACTATCCTTGTTGATTGGCTAACCCTTAACCACATTAACAGTGAAGTGAAAGGAACTACCAAGATCTTTGCCCGCCGATTCGGCCCAGATCCTGCCCCCCCAGCCCTTGACGATTTGCCGACAAATGGACAGGCCCAAGCCTGTGCCCCCCTGACTACGGCGTAGGTGGCCTTCTTCTTGATAAAAATAATTAAAAATACTTTCCAATCTAGTCGGCTCAATGCCTCGACCGTTGTCCTTGACCGTCACAAAAATAACGCCGTTGCTATTGAGTTTACAATTCACTTTGATTAGCCCGCTATCTTCCGTAAACTTACAAGCGTTATGGATTAAATTGGCTAATAATTCCACCAACCATTCCCCATCGGCTTCCACTAGGGGCAGTTCGTCAGGAATGTCTAATTCAATCTGGGGTAGGGACATATTAATTAGCCGGGCTTTGGCGTTGCTTAAGGCAAGTTCCACACATTCCAATAGGGAAATCGCTTCCAGGTTCCAGTTAATTCTTCCCCCTTCTAGTTTGGATAACATTAAAAAGTCCTGAACTAATCTCTTCATTCTTTCCGCATCCTCTAACGCGGTAGAAAGCATTACTTCCCGCATTTCTGGAGTCATATCTGGCTCTGTCGCTAGGGATTCTAAACAGATCTGAATTGTGGATAGAGGGGTTCTTAATTCATGGCCAGTAATGGCCACTAGGTTGGATCTTGCTTGATCAAGGGCTTCTAGTTGGTGATTGAATTGGGCTAAATCGTTATAGGCCTGGGCCTGGAGTAAGGCAATACCTAATTGGGCTGCGATCGCTTGAATCAATTCTAATTCTTCTTCCCCCCAATCCAGCGATTGGCCCTCACAATGGTGAAGCTCTAACATGCCCCATAATCGTTGTCGCTGAATAATGGGAACAATCAACCAACCTTCAATTAAAGCCTCCCTTAAAAACTTTTTGAGCTTAATTTCTAAACGAGGATCTTTATTGACGCAGGTGGTTAATAGGGAGTGTTCCTCCTTGATCAATTTTTTAATGGATCTGAAGTTAATGAGATTCCAAGTTTGGGATTGGACGGAGGGAATGCCTGGGCGTAAAAATTCATGGTTGATAGTAGGAAGTTGATCCCCATGTTCTGGGATCAAATAGGCGATGCAACGACAGACCCCTAAACCTTCTCCCAACTTATTCACCGCTAACTCCATAATTTCTGAAATGTCAAAGGATCGACGGAGGGCGGAAGTGACCGAGTTAATTAGGTTTTCTTTATTATTTTTTTTGGCTAAGGCCCGATTGACTTTGAGTAATTTATATTGCCCAGCTTGTAAATGACTAATGAGCCTTTGGACAAAGGGATCAGGACTTGCAACGGTTAAATTTTTACCATACACATTACCTAAATTACCGGCTTCTTTAACCTGATCTAGGGTTGATTTTAATAGTTTCTTTTTGTCGTGATTGATGATGGTTTTCAGATCAGGACGATACTTGAGAATTTTTGTAAATAGGAGTCTGGCCGCCATATCACTAACCCGGCGATCGAAGGTATAAATGCCATGGAATTTTTTTTGTTCGTTATGTTCGGTAAATTTGGTGTCTTGATCTTCAATGGTAATGAAACAGGTGGCATACTGCTTGGCAATCACCACTAAATGCCATTCTTCGGCAAGACTATCTTTTTTGCTAACTACCACTTGCTGGCAGTTATCGGGTAAGGTGCCTAGCTCCTCTGGCCATGGTCGATCAATTAGTAGATAGAGACGATGGCTTTTTTGGCAATTTGTAAGTAACGGTGGGCTTGGCCATGGCTAAAACGATTGGCATCTAAATTTAAAATCACCAGAGGGTCGCCCACTCCAGCTAAAATTTGATCCTCCATGGCCCTGGCGATCGCTTGCAAAGAGGCTTGAAAATACATTTGCGATCGCCACCTAGGTAAATCCTTCAACAATTCTTGAAGTATGGAAAGTTCAGCCATTAGTAATAGTTGATTCTTGAATTAATCGAGGGATAGGGTGCTCCATCCAAAATAGCAAACTAGAGCGATCGAGGGGTTGCTCTAACCTTACTGGCAATTTACTGGCAACAAATAATGCTAGGAATGGAAAAAGCTACTTAAAATTCACCAAAATCTAGGGTTTACATACGTTAAAAATATAATTGGTCTCCATCAATTCGCCACATTACTAAACCATTTGCAATAAAACTTAATCAAGAAAAATAGATAAAGATACGTGAATAAATTTAGCGAAGTTAAAAGAAACGCCGTTCTCGGCCCTAGTGTTTTTTACAATTTAGTTAATTAAATGACAGTAAGAGCAACTAGGAAGATTAAGTTGATAATGCCCATACTAGCTAGCAACTAATACGGGCTAATTATGTGATTTTCCCATCTCTTTCTCTGTTCTGCGCTCTATCTTTATTCATAATCAATTCCTTATTAATTCCTATCAACCATGCAATTATTCCCTAAACCTGATTTTGAAAAACTTAATTGGTCAACCCTGGCTTTTATGGTCTTGGGATTTTGGCTAAGTGCTAGTTTGATTCTTGATTTATTAGTAATGCCCAGTTTTTACGCAGAAGGAATGATGCAATCCGTTAATTTTATTAGCGTGCTCTATAGCATTTTTAGCGTATTTAACCGGGTAGAACTTGTTTGTGGTGGATTGATTCTCACCAGTGTGTTTGTGTTCACTAACCACCATGATTTTAGTCCCCGAAAAGAAAAGCTTTCCATTACCCTTGCTTTAGTTTTAATCGCGATCGCGGCAACGTTCACTTACCTTCTGACCCCCGAATTAACGGGCATGGGACTGAGCCTAGGTGTTTTCGAAAGAACGGAAACCATGCCCCAAGCTATGGTTAGCTTACAAAGTAGCTACTGGGTTTTGGAAGCCATTAAATTAATAGCTGGCCTAACCTTAGTCAAAATGATTTATCAAAATTCCTTCACTAACTTTAGTCAGTCAAACTAGGGTCTGTCATCATTTAAACCTGAAACTCTTCTTAGCTAAGGATTTCAGTTTAAAACTATACTTTCTGGGTAGTGCTAAAAGTGTAAGGATATTTATTTAGACCCAGGATAATTGATCATCAAGGGGTTTAATCTTCCTGATCCTTACTTGTATAGGACTACCACTTTCTGAACCTGGCTCAGGATCAACGTTTTAATGCTAATTGATGACACTCCCTAAATAACGGAATAATTTGATTCAACCATAGCAGTCCTAAGTCCTAACTAGGTCATACCATGGAGATCATTACTAGACTTGGCTTTCAAGGTACTCAATTGCCGCAAGCTATTTAGGATTGCTATATCTTTGTTGATAGGCTCTTAGAATGTGTTTAAAAAGTATCAAATGTTGTGGAGTCGCCCCCTAAATCCCCCAACTTGGGGGACTTAATTGCTTAAAAATCTAGGTGATTTCCCCCAGACTAGTGGGCAAGGGGGGCTTTTCAAACATCTTCTTAGGCAGACAATTAATTAATTAATTATGCGCTGATTAATTATGCGCTGACTTGATTATTGGAGCTTAAATTCATTGATTGGATTGATGGGAGTATCCATCCCAGAATTGTTAGCTACAATTTGGGCCCCATTGACTACCCCTAATAATTCTCCGGCCTGGGGTTCGCTGAAGTAAGTCATGAAATTGGGTTTAATCCCCAACAATAAAATTAGGATCGTGAGGATGAAAGCGGGAATATGTTCTTTTAGGGTAACGGCCCTCATGGTGGCAAACTGCTGGGAGAGCCGCCCAAAAAATACTTTATTGATCATTAATAGAAAATAAACTGCCGTTAAACCAGTACCCACTAAACAAAGGATGGTTTGTACTGGAAAAATGGGGAAGGCACTTCTAAATACGACAAATTCAGAAACAAAACCCACCATCCCAGGAATCCCGGCACTGGCCATTACCCCTAAAATCATCAGGCTACCGGTGATCGGTAAGCCGCGCTCTGGGTTCAGTAAACCCCTCAAAAGGTTCACATCCCTAGTGCCAGTACGGTTATAAACTTTTCCTACTAACACAAACAGTAATGCTGAAATTAAGCCATGGGCAATCATTTGGATGATGGCGGCAATAATGCTCAACCGGGTTCCGGCCGCTGTGGCTAATAATACGTAGGCCATATGGGCGATCGAGGAAAAGGCTACCACTTTTTTCATATCGGTTTGAGCGATCGCGCAGGATGCACCATAGAGGGCACTAATCGCAGCTAAAGTGGCTAACCAAGGGGCAATCACTGTCCAAGCCGGCAAATATAACCCGATCGCAAACCGAATTAAGCCATAGGTACCTAGTTTTAGTAATATGCCGGCCAACATTACTGAGATGGGGGTGGAAGCCTGAACGTGGGCATCGGGCAACCAAGTATGGAACGGAAAAATGGGAATTTTAATAAATAGGCCGACTAAAAGGGTTCCTAATAGGATGATCTCTTGGGTGAGGGGTAAGGTATGGTGCCGTAAAGATTCAAAATCAAAACTATTGGCCCCCGTTAACCACACCAGACCAAGGAAAGACGCTAATACTAAAATGCCGGAAAATGCGGTGTATAGTAAAAATTTAGTTGCCGCATAACCCCGTTTCTCGCCGCCCCAAATTGCAATTAAAAAATATAGCGGAATGATTTCCAATTCATAAAACAGGAAAAACACAATTAAATCCTGGGCTAAAAAGGCTCCTACCACCCCAGCATTTAGCAACAAGATCATTGAATAGTAAAGTTTTGGGCGATTAATATCCTCAGCGGTAATGGCGATCGCAATAATGCTTAATAAGGCATTGAGTAGGATCAGGGAAAGGGATAAACCATCCATCCCAAGGTGATAGTTTAGGCCTAACCATTCAATCCAGGGTAAGTTTTCTGTAAATTGCATCCCCGCGACTTGGGGATCAAATTGGGCTGCTAGCCAAATCGTGAAACCGAACGCGATCAAGGAATTAACAATGGCTTGGGATCGAAAATTTTTGGAACTTAATCCAATCACCACCGCTCCAACTAGGGGAATAATGATCAGGGTGCTCAACATATAAAGTTTTCAGAAGTGGTAGGAGTGAAACAGGGCAGCAATGAAACTTACCATGGTTATTAGTTAGGATAATCTATACCAGTAAAATCACGATCGTCAAACCTTGGTGTTCTTTCCTTCTAGTGAAAGTAACTATTTCCTGGTTCCTACCAGTTTTGTTAGCCTGTTACCATGGTTAATAGATTAATTAGGACAGAAATGCATCACCACCCTAATTTTATTAGCTAGATGATCGATTTTGATCCGATAGGAACTGGTTTATTGATGTAGAAAAAGTCAGATTCCATTAACTAAATTAGCGTTCAGCTAACTATTTTTTCTATAGTCTCCACGAACCCCTATTCATTACCGTTCGAAATTTTAGGTTTTATGGACACCAGATTGGTTCTTGTTATAACTAGATTGAATTTTAATCAATTATCAGTGATTCGTCATCGATTGAACAGTTAGGAAATCTAGGACTTCTTATTATTCTAATTTTATTAAGACCAATCTAAGACACATCAGTTAATCAGCTTGAGACTATGGATAAAAAATCAACTATTTATCAACTCCTGGAAGCTCAAAATCTGGACAATACTGATAAATCTTGTTTGGTTGATCTTGAGGATCGATCGCTAAGTTACGGCGATTTATTTAACCAAATTAATTACATCATCAGGCAGTTACAAGGGCTAGGACTGACCAAAGAAGATAAAATCGCGATCGCGTTACCCAATGGGGTCAATATGGCTGTGGCCTTTTTAGGGGTAGCTAGTACAGGGATCTGTTGTCCCCTCAATCCCCATTATCGGGGCCCAGAATTTGAATTTTATCTATCGGACTTAAACGCCAAAGCCTTAATTACCCAAGACGGGATAGCTCCAGTGGCGATCGCGATCGCAGAAAACTACAGATCCAAGTTATCAAACTTAACCCCAGCCCCCACCAACCAGGAATTTTCACCCTAGAAGGAACTCAAAAGACCCCCCCAACACCAGCACGCTCTAACCCCAAGGAACAAGAAAAACCATCCCCGGCAGATATTGCCTTGATTTTGCATACTTCCGGCACCACTTCTCGCCCCAAACAAGTACCCCTCACCCAGCTTAACCTCTGCACTTCGGCCCATAACATCAGTAAGTTTTTGGAATTAAACGCCCTAGATAGATGTCTTAATCTCATGCCCATGTTCCATGTCCATGGGTTAGTGATTACTTTACTATCTTCTCTGGTAGTGGCAGCGGAAGTAGTCTGCATTCAAGAATTCAAAATTAATCAATTTTGGTTGTGGCTAGATCAATTCCAGCCCACCTGGTATAGCGGTGTTTCTACCCTTCATCTCAGTATTTTACAGGCCGCGCCAAAACATTTAGACGTGATCCAAAACCATCGTTTACGTTTTATTCGCACCTCCTCGGCCCCCATTCCCCCCCAAGCAATCCTGGATTTAGAGGCCCTATTTAAAGTACCAGTAATTCAAGGGTACGGCATGACGGAGGCCTCACCCCAGATGGCCATTAATCCCCTCCCCCCAGGCCAAAGAAAACCGGAGTCAGTGGGAATCGCCTGTGGAGTGAAGATCAGCATTTTAGATGAGCACCATCGGTTTTTATCCCCCTATGAAGTCGGGGAAGTGGTAATCAGCAATGTTCATTTTGATGGTTATTTAGGAGATCCGGCCATCACCGAGGCTGCTTTTTATGAGGGTTGGTTTCGCACTGGGGATTTAGGTTATTTAGATGAAGATGGTTACCTATTTTTGAAAGGCCGTAAAAAGGAAATTATCAATCGAGGGGGAGAAAAAATTATGCCCCTCGAAGTGGATTATGTGGCCCTTAAGTTGCCAGAAATCTATCAGGCGGTGACCTTTGCGGTTCCCCATCCAGTGCTAGGGGAAGATGCAGTAATGGCAGTGGTTTTACAGGAAGGTAAAACTATTTCGCCCCAAGCGATCAGGGCTTTTTTATTCCAAAATTTAGTAGATTTTAAAGTGCCTACCCGGGTGATCATCGTCAATGAAATTCCTAAAGGAGCCACTAAAAAGCTCCAACGTATTGGTTTAGCGGAGAAATTAGCGGCCCAACTCCAGGTTTCAGCCGTAGCTCCTACCACGGCGATCGAGACTACATTAGCGACCCTCTGGCAACAGGTTTTAGACCTGACCACGGTGGGGATTAATGATAATTTCTTTGGGTTAGGGGGGTATTCCCTGTTAGCGGCGGATCTAGTGGCCTTGATCGAAGAAGAGTTTGGCCTGAGTTTAGGCATCGGGATCATTTTTGAGTACCCCACGATCGCGGAATTAGCGGCGGTGTTGGACTCAGCGAAAACGTGGAATTAAAACAGGCCGATTCTTTAATTCCGATTCAGGCCCAGGGCGATCGGCCCATTTTATTTGGGGTACATCACATTTACTTCAAAGATTTAGCAGAAAATTTAGGGCCCGATCAACCAATTTATGCGTTGCGTTATGGCATTGGGGGAACCCCTCGATACGGTGATTGAGTTACCCCCCATTAAGGAATTGGCTCACCATTACATTGAACAAATGAAAAGCCTACAACCAGAAGGGCCCTATTATCTGATGGGGTTATCCTTTGGGGGCATCGTTGCCTATGAAATGGCCCAACAATTGTTAGCCCAGGGCCAACAGGTCGGGATTTTAGCTTTATTTGATAGCCATATCATCCCCGATTATTTAAGCCCACGGCCATGGCCACAACGAATTAAAATCCTGGGCCAACTGGGATTCAAGGAACTATGGCAACGATTGCTTTCAAAATTAGAACGTTGGAATAGTCAACAAATGGTTAAACAACTGACCACCGATCAAACTTCAAATCTTGCCTATTCCCCCCATATCCATAATGCAGAGGTTAATTGTCAATTGATTGATCAGTATCAGCCCCAGTCCTATCCAGAAGAAGTAATTTTATTTCAAGCCCAGGATGATATTTATGTTAATCACATCACCAGATTGGCGGCGACGGAATGGCCGGCCTATGCCAAAAAGCTTAAGGTCTATGAAATCTCCGGTAACCATACAGGGATTTTGGTTGAGCCGAATGTGCAACACCTAGCGGCCTATTTAAAAGTGGAGATTGATCAAACCCTGGCGGCGCAAACCCAGCAAGAAAACTCTACTGAGTTTATTACCCAGCGATCGTAAACAACAACAAGTTTGATCAAGCAGTTTTATCAAGTTTTATCTTGCCAATCCCCTGTGAAGATGCCCTTACAAGGGGAGTATGCGTTTTCCCTGGGGAAATTAAGGCAGAAAATTGGATCGCCGGAAATTAACATAAAATAAAGGGCTGTAGATTTTTAGATTTTTATCTACAGATGTTCTTGATCCTGATCCTTCACCCTTCTAAGATTATGCCCACAATTCAATGGTACCCTGGCCACATTGCTAAAGCTGAACGTCAGTTAAAGCAACAACTGAGCAAAGTGGATGTGGTATTGGAGGTAATTGATGCCCGCATACCCATTTCCTCCCAACACCCTCAAGTACCGGGGTGGATTGGGGAAAAACCAAAAATGATTATCCTGAACCGCATGGACATGGTTTCTGAAGGGGTAATGCAGGGATGGTTAGAGCACTTTAAGGGAAAGGGGGAACAGGCTTATTTCACTAACGCCCGTCAGGGTCAAGGGGTAAAAGCGATCGTGCGCCATGCCCAAAAATTGAGCGATCAGGTCAATGCAAAACGGAAACGTAAAGGAATGTTACCCCGACCAGTGCGGGCGGTGGTGATCGGTTTTCCCAATGTGGGTAAATCGGCTTTGATTAATCGTTTGGTGGGGAAAAAAGTGGTTAAAAGTGCTCGAAAAGCTGGGGTTACTCGCCATCTGCAATGGGTTAAAATTTCCGACGCGATCGAGTTATTGGATGCACCGGGGATTATTCCTTGGAAGTTGGAGGATCAAACCAGCGCAATTAAATTAGCGATCTGTGAAGATATTGGGGAAGCGTCCTACGAAAATCAATTTATTGCTGAATCCTTAATTGATCTGTTAAAAGCATTGGGCCATGGGGAAGTGTTACGCGATCGCTATAATTTAGATCCCCGCGATCGTACCGGGGAAGCCTATGTGTATGAATTGGGTCAAACCCTGGGGGACCCAGAGCGGGCAGCGTGTCAATTATTAAACGATTTTCGTAAAGGCGTAATGGGGCCCCTGGCGTTGGAATTACCAGTTTGATCGAGTTTGATCCTGGTTCCGCTTAGTAACCTAAATTTAATAATTATAGGACTTACGCACAAACCCCCTAAATCCCCCAACTTTGAGGGACTT
>JAAUPO010000451.1 GCA_012033095.1 Synechococcaceae cyanobacterium RL_1_2
GAAATAATAGTTTAAGAGCTGATTGATCAAGCCCCCCTGGCCCCAATTATGGGGAAAAAATGCCTGAAAAATCATTAACAGTCCCTCAAATTTGGGGGATTTAGGGGGCAAAATGCAAATTCAATTGACTTTATAAACAGCCTCTAAATTCCCACCGTCCGATGTCATCTTAGATCGTCCATCATCAACAGGACTTACACAAAAATTTTGATTCTGTCCTAAAAACCATGATGTTTGGGGATATTTAGGGAAAATCGTTCAAGCAAGTCCCCCCAGTTTAGTTTGGGGGATTTAGGGGGCTTGTGCGTAAGTCCATCATCAATCATCAATAATTATTATTGCCGCGATCGCGGTATTACCAGGTTAGGGGGGAGCACGGCCGTCTTTCCGGTACGACGACACTCATCATCTAGTACCGCTTCCACGTGGTTGTATATCGATTGAGCTTCAGTAAAACTATTGCCAATGCTGGTTAGACCCACTTTGCCAAACTCCGACAAAGAACCCATTAAATGGAACACAGAGCCTTTTTGTTGGCTCGCTTGAAAATGTAAACGGTGGCCCACCAAAATATCCATTAAATCTTGGGGTAACAGGCCTTGATAGCTAGATTTATGTAAATTGTCCGTGGCAAAATAATACTTTTCTTGGTGATCCTGGCCGTGGAATAGTCCGGTTGCTTCGTCATAATTACCGTTAGTTAAGAGCTTTAGGATCATGAAAGGATGGGTTGTGCCCCCTTTGCGTAAATTAATTTCGATCGCGGTAACTACCCATTGCTCCCCCTGTTTTACCGCCATAAAATCCACCCCATACCGCTCGATCGCCTTTTTTTGGGCTAATACTTGGCCAATGCGTACCCCTAGGGTTTGAATTTGAAGACGATAGGCACTATCGGCAGGAAAGGAACAACCTAAATAAATTTGTTGATCGGGGCCACCCAAAATTTGATCATGGGTAGATAAAATTTTCACTTCCCCTTGGGGGGTAATGTATCCTTGAAAGCTAGGGGAACGGACTTCTTCCCCACCAATAAATTCTTCCACGATCGCCCCAATCTCAGGGATACGTTGACTAAAGGTTGACCAACACTCCCCTGGGGATTGAAACCGGATATGATTTTGTTCTAAGGCTTGTTCAATGGCGTTGAGGGTGGCACCATAATTCTTATAGGGAGGAGCATAGGCCGCCAATGGACTTAACTCAAAAATTGCATTGCCTTCCCCCGAAAATCCCTCATTGAGCTTAATCACCATTTTTTGGAGGTGGGGTTTTTCTGACCACAGTTGGGCGATCGCGGTAATTAAGTCCGTCACCGAAGAAAGGTTATCACTACCCGCCGGAGTAGGAACCCCCGCCTGGTGAAACACTTCCTTACTACCACTTTTAAAACCCCAATAATATAAATCAGGATCACAGGCCAGTAGGGGAATATCTAGGGCTAAGGCTAACTGTTTTTCTAACTCCGTGGAGTTATAACACACCATATAACAGCGATCGGGTCTTATCGCTTGTTTAATTCGGGCGATCAAGCGGGGCCGTTGCAAAATTTTGGCCGTTAGGGGCTGTAAGGAAGAGTCATAGGCACTCAGCAACAACAAGCGATCGCTGGCATGGTGGAACGGAACCCCCGCCAATAATTGAAGGTAATAGTCCGTAATGAGGGGGGATAGGGGTTGATCGGTAACATAAATTACGCGGGTACGGGGATTGCGTAAATGGATTAGGGAAAATAACAACCGCTCTTCATAATGGACAACCCCCGGCACTTTTTTCAGTTCCTGTTGATCGATACTCAAAGAAGGGACAACTAAAATATCATAATCATCCTGATCAAACAGCTCAGAGCCCTGCCAATTCATCGATTGGAGAGCCCCTTGTAGTTCCTTAAACCGCAAATTTTCCGCTGGTGAAAACATATCCTAGCGGAACATACTACTAACGGAACTATCCTCATGGATTCGCCAAATGGTTTCCCCTAACAGGTTAGCCACGGATAAAACAGTTAGTTGGGGAAATTGTTTCGCAACACCGTTATTGATGGTATTGGTAACAATTACCTCTTCCAGGATGCCACTGGATAAACGGGAGATGGCAGGGCCAGAAAAGACAGCATGGGTAGCACAACAATATACTTGTCTTGCACCTTTCGCTTTGAGTAATCTTGCCCCTTCGGTAATGGTGCCGGCCGTATCAATCATGTCATCTACAAGTACGGCAGTTTTTCCTTCCACATCACCAATTAAATTCATCACCTCAGCAATGTTGTGGCTCTGACGACGTTTATCGATAATGGCCAGGGGAGCATCGTTTAACTTTTTGGCAAAAGCCCTAGCTCTGGCTACTCCGCCCACATCCGGGGACACCACCACTAGATCAGAAAATTCTTGCTCAGGAGATAATCAATGATCACAGGGGAGCCATAGACATGATCTAAGGGAATATCAAAATAACCTTGGATCTGGGCTGAATGTAGATCCATGGCTAAGACGCGATCGGCTCCAGCACCAGTAATCAAATTAGCGGTCAGTTTCGCCGTAATGGATTCCCGGCCAGCGGTTTTGCGATCGGCCCGAGCATAGCCATAATAAGGAAGAACGGCGGTAATTTGTCTAGCCGAAGCCCGACGGCAGGCATCGATCATAATTAGTAATTCCATCAGGTTATCATTAACCGGATAGGAACAGGGTTGGATTAGATAGACATCACAACCACGGATGGACTCCTGGATCTGAACGTATAATTCACCATCAGCAAACCGTTTTCGAATCATGGGGCCTAGATCCATCCCCAGATATAGAGCTACTTCTTTGGATAGTTCCAAATTAGCAGAGCCAGAAAAGAGTCGCAGGCGGTTTCCCGCAGAGGGAGAAATCACAGGGGATTTGAAAGGCAGAGGGGCAGTAAGATTCACGGCAAAATACTGAAAGCTTCACTGATAGCCATAATATCATCTTCAAGGATAGGTGAAGATCAAAGAACTTTAATGACTGCCTAGGTAACCTAGGGTTAACCCATATTCCATCAAGATTTCAGGGGATCAAAGAGTCCCTTGATGATCTGAAATAATATCAACTGTAAGTACTGTAAGTATAGTTTTATAATCTTTTTGAATAATTACGGGAAATAAATAGAGCTGAAAGCATTCCATCCCAACAAACAACTATCCCATACTAAATTAAATTCACTATAAATTGAAATCCCTTAGAGGGGGACAAGTACGATTAAGGCTTTGTAGAATAAGACTTGTAGCGATCACTTTTTGTAAAAAATCAAAACGTAAACCAGCATCAAAATTAATTCACAAACGA
>JAAUPO010000452.1 GCA_012033095.1 Synechococcaceae cyanobacterium RL_1_2
ATAGGCTAATTTTAGCTCTATTTATTTCCCCTAATTATTTAAAAAGACTATAACATCTAAAACTTAAATATCGATGGGTTATGCTCCCTTGAAGGATACCTTACAAATTTCTAAGTTATTTAATTCACGATCCTAAATCTATTCCCAACTCCATGGTGCGATAACCGATGACTGGGTTTACTACTTTTCCGGTTCTACCCGAATAAACAGGGCCATATCCATGCGCTCTTCCTCGATCGCTAAATTTAAAAACCGCAACGTAACCCCCTCTGGACTAAATTCATCAATACTCATCCCGTTAATTCGGCGGGTAAATCCATTTAACAGGCGCGAAGAAATCGGTTTATCGTTAATGGTGGCGATCGGATCAAAAAGTTCTATGCGATCGCCGGCTACTAACTGAAGGCGTGTGGATAGCATCATGGCCAGGGCATTGCCCACCGGTTGCCCTGCTGGGTCAAGACGTTGCCAATCAATTTTTAGGGTCATACGTCCTGTTTCATCAAAATCAAGGCCAGGATTAACTAACCGAAATTCAGTAATTTGCACATTTCCCCCAGTGATTTGCTTAAATATTTGGTTTATCAGCTCCTCCACCTGGGGGGAGTCCATGGAGCGATTCAAGCTATCTTCCCCAATTACCACATGCATGGCCGCTCCAAAGGGAGCATCTAAGGCTTTCCGGGAAGGATTCGATTGCAGTTCCTTCAGATTAATATCAATGGGATCGGTTTCTATATCTAATAGCTCTAGGGTTAGCTCTGGAGTGACTTCCATGTTCCGAGCCGCTAACCGAAAACGATCAATTTTGCCGGTAAAAACGTTATGTACTGGAGTATTATCCACCCTCACCACTAATTCCTCTGCCCCTACAATCCGATCGCGAATTTGTTGTTCAATGATTGTATCGGTGATCAATCCCGTGGGGTTAGCTAACGCGATCGTGCTGACAAGAATAGTGGTAAAAATAGACACAAAGACTAGGGGTTAGGGCGATCACGGGGGATCATTATTGTGATCATCATTCTAATGGGAACCGCAACTTTTGAGTTATGGCGATCGCATTTAATCCTGATTATTCTAAAACGAAAGCCCTCCTACATACCTCTAATACCAAATCCGCCCAGTAGGATAAGGAAATTGTTGAAGCCATTACAACCTGTTTATCAAGTCAATTGAATTGGCATTGTGCCCCCTAAATCCCCTACGTTTCATGATTTTTGAAAAATCGCTCCCCCAGCATTGGGGCAGGGAGCTTTATAAATCAGCCCTTAATCTCAGCAACAATGGAGATAAAGATTATTTTCCCGTATCAAACAAAACGGTTTTGGTATAAAATTCCACACTCAATCCACCACACTAAGTCCAATTGACTATAACTTCAGAATCCCGATCCTCACTCGTTTCTCCGCAAAAATATTAGGACTTACGCACAAGCTCCCTAAATCCCTCAAGTTTGGGGGACTTGCTTGAACGATTGTCTCCAAACATCCCCAAATATTATGGTTTCTAGGACAGAATCGAAATTTTTGCATAAGTCCTGAATATGGTTGAAAGCCTATTCCTCCAACAAAAAACATCAAGATTCATCAAGATCCAATGGTTTTTTATCTTTATGCTTAATTTTGATTTTATGCTGAGCAAACTTCCCCTAGGAAGATTAGGGATTAACGGTAGTCGTAATCTAGTTCGGTTTGAGTACGAGGCATGGATAGTTCAAAATTAGATGGATCCCTCAAAAACTTAAAGGAGTCTTCTTCTAAACGATTAATTAAATAAGCTTCGATCGCATTGCTATGGCGAAGACAGGCAATGTATCCATCCATATAATTGCGAATATCTTCATAGTGGCTGCCCCGTTGCCACATTTCGACCATGGCATCAGTTAGCCGCTGATAGTAACGAATAGTATCGGTATCTTGGAGCATGACTAAAAAGAAAGAATGGAGGACAGTAAAAAAATATGCTTTATATCTTACCTTGGATTCATAATTCAAGGCTAAAGTTTAGGTTTTATCTATCCTTAGAATACAAAGGCCAAGATAGTAATTACGGATGCTTGTGGCAATTTCTCAAGCTAACGGTCGAATCAAGGGATTGTCACCCATGAGTTAGACAACAACTCCTAGGGGCTAGACCCTGCCATCCCCCATCCTCCCTGGCCCTTTACCAAGGCTGGCCGATCATCGTAAACCCTGACCAATAGTAGGGGTGGGACAGTTCACTTAAACTGACATTATTAAGATCGGGGGTTAATTTTAAATTTTTGATTGCCCCCGATCGATCAAGCACTTGGCCATTGTTAACCTGTAAATTGCCATTGAGTAAATCTAACTGGGCCATACGTAAGGCATCGGCTTTAGTGGGTTCAGTTTTGAGATAATTATAAAAACTTTGCATGAGAACCATGGTGCCTTGATCGCTCACCGACCAGAGACTACCTAGGGCACTCTTCGCACCGGAGGCGATGGTTAACCCCGCAAAACCTAGCTCTGCTTCGTAACTACCGATCGCGGTTTGACAGGCAGAGAGCACGAGTAACTCAATGGGGGGATCACTGAGTCTTAATTGATCAAATTCATTGAGGGTTAATTTATCGTTCCAGAGGTGAACGTAGGATTTTTCAGGACTACCGGACTCAAAGGACGCATGGGTCGCGAAATGAACAATGGGATAGGCTTTATCTGTCCGTTGGCGATTGAGGTTGGGGATGGTGAATTGTTCGTTCAGAAAACCTTGGCCAGTGGTAATATCGGCAACTGCGTTAATTTCTAAACTAGCTCCCGGTAAGGGATTTAAGTCGGGGAAGGTTTCCGCTCCCATGGCTAACACGGGGGAATTTTGTAACCTGACATAATCATGGTTAAGGGCAACAAAACTAGGAATAATCGCAACATTGTAATCTTCAATGAGATAATCTTCCCCATCATAGAGGGCAGAGATCGGTAAATCCCGTAACCCTTGATCCATCGCAAAAATTAACCCCTCAATCTTATTTGTTTCTAAATAGTCATGAATAGGGGCAATCAACGCATCGTACAATTGTTTGCTCGTCTGGAGATAACGGGTATTGTTAGTGCCGACGGAGCGTAGCAGTTCGTAGCGAAATTTATCGACTAAATCCTCGACATCTTTTTGGCTAATATCTACGGTGTAAAGGGTTTGGGGTTCGGAGCCCCCGGGGGAAAATAGTAAAAATTCCAATCCTCCTTCTTCATAGTAGGAGATATAGATCAGGGCATAGCGATCGCCCGTAGCCTCTGCCATGGTAGTCAGGGTTTGACTAATTTCGTTGGG
>JAAUPO010000453.1 GCA_012033095.1 Synechococcaceae cyanobacterium RL_1_2
CCGCATAAAGCTCTCAGACCTATTTACCGTTTTTTGGCGCAACTTTTGTCCTAGTAGTTAGCTAGTAAATATAAAAACCGATCTTAGCCTTCTGTGTTTAATTTTTTATCCCGTACTAAGAACGTGTTTGAAAAGTATCAAATGTTGTGGAGTCGCCCCCTAAATCCCCCAATTTGGCGAACTTTATTGCTTAAAATTAGGTGATTTCCCCCAGACTGGGGGGCAAGGGGGGCTTTTCAAACACATTCTAAGACTATAGCCATACATTTCCAGAAAAGCTCAGAACTGTTCTATTCTATTTGGTGGTCATATTCCAAACTCCGTCCCAATCCTGTTCAGGGGGATGGGTAAAGAAATATTGGCATCGTTGCATATGAACGTAGGCGGCTTTATTGTGGGGATCGATTTGGAGTACTTTGGCAAACTGATCCAAAGCCTGGGCAAATTTTTGTTGCACGTATAGTTGGCGGCCTTGGTGATAATGGTCAATGACTGTTTCGATCGCTCCGGAAACGGGTTCCGTTTTTAGGCTAACTAGCTCATAAATAGAAACAGCTTTACTTTTGCCTTTGACGCGGATTTGGTCTAATTCCCGAACGATTACATCGTCTTTGCACTCTTCATAGGTGTTTTCGCTAATGATAATATCGCAGCCGTATTGTTTACTGGCCCCTTCTAAGCGAGAACTGAGGTTAACCCCATCCCCGATCGCGGTAAATTCCATCCGTTTACTAGAGCCAATATTGCCACTAATGACGGAGCCAGAATTAATCCCGATGCCAATATGGATTTGATCTTTGCCATCTAATTTACGCCGTTTATTAAACTCAGTCAGACGATGGCGCATCGCGATCGCAGTTTGTACTGATTTCCAGGCATGATCCTTTAACGGTAGGGGAGAACCAAATACCGCCATGATCGCATCACCAATATATTTATCTAGGGTTCCTTTATGTTGGAAAATAGCTTCCACCATCGTTTCAAAATATTCATTTAACATCCCTACCACTTCCTCCGCTTCTAGTTTTTCCGTGAGGCTGGTATAACTGCGAATATCAGAAAATAAAATACTTACATCCTTGCGATCGCCCCCTAGTTCTAGGCTCCCACTTTCGAGGAGCTGCTCCGCCAATTCCTGGGTCATATAACGATACATGGTACTTTTGAGGCGTTTCTCATCGGAAATATCATCCATTACCACCAACGCCCCATACACGTTAGTCTGATCCGCCACATCCGCGATCGAATTAATCGAAATATTAACCGTATGCTCTTCCCCATTGTGGGATAACAATTCCTGATCAGGATAAAACTGCTCCCGATCCTTCGTTTCCTTCCCTTTTAAAGCCCGCTGGAACCAATCCCGAAAATTTTCCTTTGCAATGCCCAAAATTTCCACATTGCCCTGTTTTAATTCCTTGGCTTTGATATTAATCAACTCCGATACCGATTTACCCTCAATAGATTGATCCTTAAGACCTAAGATATCTAAAGCTTTTTCATTGGCCGAAATAATATTACCGCCGTGATCCGTGGAAATAACCCCATTAGTTAAACTACGCAAAATATCCCGTTGTAACTGTTCCTGCTGCTTCACCCTGGCAAATAATTTCGCATTTTGCAGGGCTACCCCAGCTTGAATGTTAAAAGCCCGCATAAACTCCAGATCACTGCGGTTAAAACTAGCTTTCCAACGTTCTGGAGCTGTGGGCCAATCCTGGGGATCATACCCAGGGAAATCCCCCTGTTTTTCCTTATTAACGAGCTGGGTTACCCCAATTAATTCATCATCGGAATTGAACACCGGCATACATAACAAACTGCAAGTACGGAACCCGGTGGTTTGGTCAATATTTTTTGACGTTTCAGAATCAGGGTCATTATAAAGATCGTAGCTAATATTCAAACTCACCCCATCCTTCGGGCGATCTGGTTTGAGATTATCCTCCGCAACTTTACCGGCATAACCTTTCCCGATCGGCACCCGCAGTTCCCGGAGACTACCATCGGGCAGAGTGATTTTTGTCCATAGATCATGGTGGTCATGGTCTAGGAGCCATAGAGTACTTCGGGCTGCATTCATCAACTTTTTTGCCTCATCCATCACGGTTTTGAGGGTGGCATCTAAATCGAGGTTGCTACGGCTAAGGGATTTAGTGGCATCAATTAAGGAATCAGCGGCCCGTTGTTTTTGGGTTGCCTTATAGAAGGATTGGGATGACTTGAGGATGAGGCGAATGGAGGGGGCAAACTCCTCAAACATCCCCATGTCTTCCTCGGTAAAGCCAGTGTGGGAAACCTTGTCGGCTAAAGGGGCCCCTGGATTGTGGGGGGATTTTAGTTTATTGATAAGCTGCACCACCGCCACTAAATTTTGTTCCCCTAATGCCTCTTCATCATCGAGGAGGGGTAAGGCGAGCATATTATAGGTGCGGTAGTTATTTTTTTGATCAAATACTTTGGCTGCTCTCGATCGCGGATCATCATAAAAATCATAGGGAATATTAACAATCTTTTTATTAGTGGCTACTTCCCCAGCAATCCCTTTATTGGTAGGAATACGTATTTCTAGGGGGCGACCATCATCACTAGCGGCCACCGTTGACCATAATTCATCCCGATCCTCATCTAATAGAAAAATAGTGGTGCGATCGGCTCCTAACAACTCCCCAGTTTTGAGGGTGATCGATTGCAACATATCATTGAGAATCGCATCAAAACTCTGGCTATCGAGGACATTATCCAGCATGGATAGGGTATCGTGGAAGGTCTTGAGTTTTGGAAATACGTCTTTATCAAGAACCTCACTAAACTTTTCTGGGTTGAGGGGGGCTAAAAAGTTAGCAAAACTTCCACCAGTCCGCACGAGACCGCCACTACCATTACTCGGAGCCTTAATCTCCTTGGTGGGGTTGGGTGCTGGTGTGTTGCCGGACTGCTCTGGTTGGGAAGCTGTGGTCATAGTAACAAATTACTAGGTGGAGGGCGATGGGGAGTTAAGTTGCAATTACACCCTAAGTTTAGTACTTAAATCTAGATTTTTAGTACTTTAATAAAAGATTTTGATAGTCCTAATTTTCTTTGCTGGGTTTTAGGAGGATCTTTAATCCGTGTTAGTTCCTAATTCTCCCCCTAAGAACTGATGTATAAAGCACCCCTGCCCCCAATGCTGGGGGGAAATTCCCTGAACAATCATTAACTACTAGGACTTACGCACAAGCCCCCTAAATCCCCCAAATTGGGGGGACTTGCTTGAATGATTGTCCCCAAACGTCCCAAAACATCATGGTTCCCAG
>JAAUPO010000042.1 GCA_012033095.1 Synechococcaceae cyanobacterium RL_1_2
TTAGTCGATGTATCCGGAAAACCATCGGTCGTGGTTTTTCTGGTTACCAAAAACGCCACAATTTCCGTCGGGGTAATATGACCCACGGTTCTAAAAATCACCGCGCCCCTGGTTCTACCGGTGCTGGTACTACCCCTGGACGGGTTTATCCTGGCAAAAAAATGGCCGGTCAATATGGTAACACCAAAGTCACTATCCGCAAACTCAAAGTAGTCAAAATTGACGTTGAGCGAAACCTGTTGCTAGTTAAAGGAGCAATCCCCGGTAAACCTGGCAATCTTGTTAGTATTACCGCTGCCAACATCGTCGGTAAATAGATCTAGAACGTTATCCGGAACATCATTTAATAATTGATCCCAAGTTATGATTAATTGTGTAGTTAAAAATTGGCAAGGAGAAGGGGTAGGGGAAGCCAGCCTGGATCTGAAAGTTGCCAAAGAAGAAAATGCCTCCCATATTGTTCACCGTGCGTTAGTACGTCAGATGAACAACGCCCGTCAAGGCAATGCTTCCAGTAAAACTAGAGCGGAAGTCCGTGGTGGTGGTCGTAAGCCCTGGAGACAAAAAGGAACCGGCCGTGCTAGGGCTGGTTCGATCCGTTCTCCCCTATGGAGAGGGGGTGGGGTGATTTTTGGGCCGAAGCCTCGCAGCTTCAGTTCTAAAATGAACCGTAAAGAAAGAAGATTAGCTCTCAGAACTGCTTTTATGAGCCGTACTGAAGACATGATCGTAGTGGAAAACTTTAACGATCAATTCCGGCAACCTAAAACCAAAGATTTGATGGCGGCTTTATCCCGTTGGGGAATTAATGTTGAATCTAAGGTTTTACTCGTGGTTGATGAAATTACGGAAACAGTCCATTGCTCTGCTCGCAATGTCCCAACAATTAACCTCATCAACCCCAGTGGTTTGAATGTCTATGATGTTCTAGCTGCCGATTATATTGTTACCACCCCAGAAGCCCTTACTCGTATCCAGGAGGTTTATAGTGACTAGACTTTGTGCTGATCGGGATCTTCCTGACCTAATTGTTCGACCCATTACGACTGAAAAAGCAACTATCCTCATGGAGGATAATCAGTACGTATTTGATGTGCTGCCTCGAGCCACCAAAACCCAAATTAAAGCCGCGATCGAAAACTTTGTTTTCTGTCAAAGTTGCTAGTGTAAACACCATGAATCTTCCCCGGAAGCAAAAACGAGTAGGTAAGTTCGTTGGTTATAAAACTAGATATAAACGGGCGATCGTTACCTTAGCAGCAGGGGATGCCATCATCCTTTATCCCGATATTCAGGAATAGTCTGAAGGTTTCAAATTCCGTGTTCTGGCCCTTAACTTGTTGCCAGTTTTAAGCTTAATTTCTTAATTTAAATTAAATCACTATGGGTATTCGTATATACAAACCACGTACTCCTGGTACAAGGCAGTCCAGCGTTTCGGACTTTGCTGAAATTACCAAGAGTAAACCCGAAAATCTTTAACTAGTTATAAACATAGGGCTAAAGGTCGTAACAATCGTGGTGTTATTACCTCCCGCCGTCGTGGCGGTGGCCATAAAAAACTTTATCGTCAAATCGATTTTCGCCGTGATAAGCGAGATATGGCGGCCACCGTCATTGCGATCGAGTATGATCCTAACCGCAACGCCCGCATTGCCCTAGTGCAGTACGAAGATGGGGAAAAAGATATATTCTTGCCCCCACTGGTCTAGGGGTCGGTACCCAAATTATTGCGAGCCCCGATGCCCCGATCGAAGTAGGGAATGCTTTACCCCTTGGTAAAATCCCCCTAGGGGAAACCATCCACAATATTGAAATGAAAGTGGGTAAAGGCGGCCAAATCGCCCGTTCAGCTGGAGCTGCTGCTCGATTAGTAGCAAAAGATGGGGATTATGTAACCATTGGTTTACCTTCTAAGGAAGTTCGCCTCATTCGTAAGGAATGCTATGCCACCATTGGTAGTGTCGGTAATGCTGAACAGCGGAACCTCAAATTAGGTAAAGCAGGTCGCACTCGCCACCTCGGCAAACGTCCCCAGGTTCGTGGTAGTGCGATGAACCCAGTGGATCACCCCCACGGTGGTGGAGAAGGCCGGGCTCCTATTGGTCGTAGCGGTCCTGTAACACCTTGGGGTAAACCAGCCCTAGGGAAGAAAACCCGTAAGAAAAATAAACCTAGCAATAAGTTTATCGTTCGTCGTCGTCCTTAAAGTTACCCCCTACATTACTACTACCCATGAGTCGTTCCTTAAAAAAAGGTCCCTTCGTAGCTGACAGTCTTCTCTCTAAAATTGAGAAACTCAACGCTAGTGGAGACAAAAAAAGTTGTCAAAACCTGGTCCCGTGCTTCTACGATTATTCCCCAATGGTAGGCCATACAATCGCAGTGCATAACGGTCGTCAACATGTGCCCGTCTATGTGTCTGAGCAAATGGTGGGCCATAAGTTAGGAGAATTTGCTCCTACTCGTACATTTAAAGGTCACGCCAAAAGTGACAAAAAAGCTCGGAGATAGGAGTAAATAACAATTATGGCTATTAATTCAGATTTAGAAGTAAAAGCGATCGCTCGTTATGTCCGCATGTCCCCCCATAAGGTACGTCGGGTTCTAGACCAGATCAGAGGTCGTTCCTACCGTGAAGCTTTGATCATTTTAGAGTTTATGCCTTACCGTGCTTGTGATCCTATCCTCAAAACCCTTCGCTCTGCCGCTGCTAACGCTGAGCATAACGAAGGACTTGAGCCAGCGAATTTAGTTGTTAGCACTGCTTTTGCGGATGAAGGCCCCAGCTTAAAACGTTATCGCCCTCGGGCCCAAGGTCGAGCTTTCAAAATCAAAAAGCCCACTTGCCACATCACCGTTGCAGTCGCACCCCAAGCAAGTTAAGAAATTTATTTTAAATAACAAATAACATGGGACAAAAATACACCCAATCGGCTTCCGACTAGGGATTACCAAACAACACCAATCCTGCTGGTATGCTGATCCTAAAGGCTATCCAGAACGGCTACAGGAAGATCACAAAATCCGTAGCTATATCACCAGTAAGCTAGATAACGCTGGTATTTCTACTATCAAAATTGAGCGTAAAGCTGACCAAATTGATCTAGAAATCCACACCGCTAGACCCGGTATTGTTGTCGGTCGTGGGGGCACTGGCATTGACAGCCTGCGCACCAACCTTCAACAAGAGCTAGGGGACAACCGCCAAATCCGCATCAATGTGATGGAAATCGCCAAAGCGGATGCGGATGCCGTACTCATTGGTGAATATATCGCTCAGCAACTTGAAAAACGGGTTTCTTTTCGCAGAACCGTAAGACAAGCCATTCAACGGGCTCAGAAGGCTGAGGTTCAAGGCATTAAAATTCAAGTTAGTGGCCGTTTGAATGGGGCTGAAATTGCCCGTACCGAATGGACTAGGGAAGGTCGAGTTCCTTTGCATACCCTCCGCGCAGACATTGACTATGCCTACGTTACAGCCAAAACTATCTACGGCATTCTAGGGATTAAGGTTTGGATTTTTAAAGGAGAAATCATTCCGGGGCAAGAATCCTTGACTTTACCCACTGCTGCCAAACCCCAAAAGAAACGTCGTCGTCAAAACTTTGAAGACCGTTCAGCAGACTAGAGTTTTCTTTTTACCCGATCAATAGCTCACATATTGTAACTAGACTATGTTAAGTCCTAAACGTACTAAGTTCCGTAAGCAGCACCGAGGGCGGATGAAAGGCATGGCCCACCGGGGCAATTCCTTAAACTTTGGGGATTTTGCCCTACAGGCTACTGAACCATCCTGGATCACTTCCCGCCAAATTGAATCTGCCCGTCGTGCGATGAATCGTTATATCAAACGGGGAGGAAAAATCTGGATTAGAATTTTCCCTGATAAGCCAGTAACCATGCGTCCTGCTGAAACCAGGATGGGATCTGGTAAAGGTAATCCTGAATTTTGGGTGGCAGTGGTTAAACCCGGTCGCATTTTGTTTGAAATTGCTGGCGTTAGTGAACCGATCGCGAAAGAAGCTATGCGCTTAGCAGCTCAAAAACTACCCATTAAAACTAAGTTTATTCAACGTCAACAAGAATATATTTAGATTTAGCTCTAACCATATCTTCTGACCTATTTATTTTTACCCACCGATAACTATGGCTTTACCAAAAATCCAAGAAGTTAGGGAACTAAACGACGAACAACTAGCTGCTGAAATTGTTGACACCAAAAAACAGTTATTTGATCTCCGTCTGAAACAGGCCACCCAACAACTGGACAAACCCCACTTATTCAAACATACCCGTCACCGTTTAGCTCAACTTTTAACAGTGGAAACGGAAAGAGGGCTTGTTAAAGGTAGCAAAAAAACTCAACGCAAAAAAGCTGCTATTGCCAAATCTAACTCTTTAACTGAGGAGGCTTAAACCAAACCATGGCACTCAAAGAAAGAATTGGGACCGTAATTAGTAACAAAATGGATAAAACTGTTGTTGTTGCTGTGGAGAACCGTTCTCCCCATCCCAAATACATCAAAGTGGTTGTTAAACCAAAAGTACAAAGCCCACGACGAAAATAATCAATGTAAAGAGGGCGATCGCGTACGCATTAGCGAAACCAGACCCATGAGCCGTACCAAGCGGTGGACTGTTTCCGAAATTTTAGAATCCAAGTAAAATTCATTCCCTTCTGGTTGTAAAGATCGTGATTCAACAGCAAACCTATTTAAATGTGGCTGACAACAGCGGTGCCAAAAAATCATGTGCTTACGGGTACTTGGTACTGGCAACTGCACCTATGGCAGCATTGGGGACACCATTGTCGCCGTAGTCAAAGAAGCCATTCCTAACATGGCGGTCAAAAAATCCGACGTGGTTAAGGCCGTAATTGTTCGTACCCGCCAATCCCTTCGCCGTGACAGTGGCATGAGTATTCGTTTTGACGACAACGCGGCGGTAATTATTAACGCCGATGGTAATCCCAGAGGTACCCGGGTCTTTGGCCCAGTAGCCAGGGAATTAAGGGATAAAAACTTCACTAAAATTGTTTCCCTTGCGCCGGAGGTTATCTAAATGAGTGTCAAAAAAGAAACCCCTAACCGTTATGCCATGCACGTCAAAAAAGGAGATACGGTACAAGTAATCTCCGGTCGTGACAAGGGCAAAGTGGGAATCATTGAAAAAGTTTTCCCAAAAACCAGCACTGTCATCGTGAAAGGGGTCAACATTAAAACCAAACATGTTAAGCCCCAACGAGACGGAGAATCCGGGCAAATCAATACTTTTGAAGCCCCCATTCATAGTTCCAACGTGATGCTCTATTCCGATAAGGAAAAAGTAGCTAGCCGCGTCAGCTATGTCGTCAATGAGGATGGTCGTAAAGTAAGAAAACTTAAAAAAACCGGCGAAATCATCGACTAGCAGCTTCTTTAAATAACTTTAATTTTACAACTCTGACCAAGCCCAGAGCATTATTAACCACTAGTTCCTAACTATGACCCAGTCTATTAAAGAAAAATATCTCCAAACTGTGGTTCCCAAGTTGCAAGAGCAGTTTAACTATACCAATATTCACCAAGTACCTAAACTACTAAAGGTTACCGTGAACCGAGGATTAGGGGAAGCTTCTCAAAATGCTAAAGCTTTGGAATCTTCCATTCAGGAATTAACCACCATCACTGGTCAAAAGCCCGTGGTCACCCGTGCCAAAAAAGCGATCGCTGGCTTTAAAATCCGTCAAGGGATGCCCGTTGGGGTGATGGTAACCCTGCGCTCAGACAAAATGTACTCTTTCGTCGGCCGGTTAATTCACTTAGCCCTACCCCGTATTCGTGACTTTAGAGGAATTAATCCTAAAAGTTTTGATGGTCGTGGTAACTACAGTTTAGGGGTAAAAGAACAGTTAATTTTCCCCGAAATCGAATACGACAGTATCGACCAAATCCGAGGAATGGATATTTCCATTATCACCACTGCCAAAACCGACGAAGAAGGCAGAGCCTTACTTCGGGAATTAGGTATGCCCTTTCGCAACAGTTAAATCCTTGTAATCATTAGTAATTAAATGGGAATAATGGCAGCAACCGACACTATCTCAGATATGCTCACCCGCATCCGTAATGCATGCCTCGTTGGTCATGAAAGCACTAGAGTACCTAGTACTAAGATGACCCGTAGCATTGCGGAAGTACTCAAAAGTGAAGGATTTATTGAATCCTTCGAAGAAATTGAAGAAAGTCCCAGAACCTTTCTGGTCGTTACGCTTAAATATAAAGGTCGCAGCCGCGATCCAATCATCACCACCCTCAAACGGGTTAGTAAGCCTGGTTTAAGGGTTTACTCCCGCAATAAAGATATTCCCCGTGTCCTAGGCGGCATTGGCATCGCCATTATTTCCACGTCGAAAGGCATTATGACCGATCGAGAAGCCCGCAAACAGGGAGTAGGGGGAGAAATTCTCTGCTATGTCTGGTAACACCAGTTTAAGAGTTAATTTCAAACACTATCCAAAACATTTAACAAGTTTTATTTAGCTATGTCTCGTATTGGCAAAAGCCCCATAAATATTCCAGACAAAGTGACAGTGACCATTAACGGTCTGAACGTGGCCGTAAAAGGGCCGAAGGGATCCCTCGCCCGTGAGCTCCCCACTTTAGTCAAAATTAAACAAGAAAATAACGTCTTAACCGTAGAGCGGGAAAACGAATCTCGTAAAGCTCGCGAACGTCACGGCTTGAGCCGCACCTTAGTCGCTAACATGATTGAAGGCGTTTCTAACGGTTTTCAAAAACGTTTAACTATCATCGGTGTGGGTTATCGTGCCCAAGCCCAGGGTAAAAAATTAACCCTTAACGTTGGTTACAGTAAACCTGTGGAAATGGAAATGCCCGATGGCATCAATGCCACAGTGGAAGGTAACACTACGGTAATTATTGATGGCATTAGCAAAGAAGATGTGGGTAATGTCGCCGCTAAAGTTAGGGCCGTTCGTCCTCCTGAACCCTATAAAGGTAAAGGCATCCGTTACGAAAACGAATACGTTAGACGTAAAGCTGGTAAAACCGGTAAATAATAGGTAGTTAGCTATGAAAAATACCCGCACACAACAAATCCAACGTCGCCACAAACGGGCGAGAAAAAAAATTAGTGGAACCTCCGAAAGACCTCGTCTTTGCGTATTCCGTTCCAATAACCACATCTATGCCCAGGTGATCGACGATGTGGCCCAACATACTCTAGCTGCCGCTTCGACCTTAGATCCGAATCTTAAGCAAGTGATTGGTTCTGCTTCTCCTTGTGAAGCCTCTGGGGAAGTAGGGAAGTTAGTTGCCCAACGAGCCCAAGAAAAAGGTATCACTAAAGTTGTTTTCGATCGCGGTGGCAACCTGTACCATGGTCGAGTTAAAGCCCTTGCTGAAGCTGCCCGCGAAGCTGGTCTAGATTTCTAATTACACATCTTAAAGATAAAACCATGGCTAAAAAAAGAAAAAGTAATCGACAAAAAGATAAAGAAACTAGCACCTGGCAAGAACGGGTTGTTCAAATTCGTCGGGTTAGCAAAGTAGTTAAAGGTGGTAAAAAACTTAGCTTCCGGGCCATTGTTGTCGTTGGCAACGAAAAAGGTCAGGTCGGTGTTGGAGCCGGTAAAGCTGGGGACGTAATTGGTGCAGTGAAAAAAGCTGTAGCCGATGCGAAAAAACACCTCGTTAAAGTTGCAATTACCAAAAGTAGTTCTATCACCCACCTCACCAATGGGGTATCCGGAGGTTCTAAGGTTTTAGTAAGACCAGCAGCTCCCGGTACCGGTGTAATTGCTGGGGGAGCCGTGCGCACGGTACTAGAACTAGCAGGAATTAAAAATATCCTAGCTAAACAGTTAGGTTCCAATAATCCTTTAAATAACGCAAGAGCAACCTTAGAAGCCCTCAAAGGCCTAAGAACGTTTTCTGAGGTAGCCCAAGAACGTGGTATTTCCATTGAACAAATTTACAGTTAACCACCACCAAGAGTAAAGCTATGAGACTTAATGACGCTGCTCCTAAAGCAGGTTCTAAACGCCGCCGTCGTCGTGTTGGTCGCGGGATAGCCGCAGGCCAAGGGGCTAGCTGCGGTTTTGGAATGAGGGGACAAAAATCCCGTTCTGGAACAGGTACTAAGCCTGGATTTGAAGGGGGACAAATGCCCCTATACCGCCGGGTTCCCAAGCTAAAATATTTTACGGTCATTAACCCTAAGGTTTACACGATCGTTAACGTTAGTAAGCTTAATGATCTAGATGCGAATAGTGAAGTAACTCTAGAAAGCCTAATGACAGTAGGGATCGTTACCACCAACGATGGCCCTTTAAAAATTTTAGGAGATGGAGAATTAAGCACCTCTCTTAACGTCAAAGCGGCAGCTTTTACTAAAAGTGCTCAACAAAAAATTGAAGCAGCCGGTGGCAGTTGTACTGTCCTAGAACGCAACGGGCAAGCCTAATCAGCATTTGATAAGCTAGAGTTTTAGAAAATTAAATTTGAGGTTTAGCGTTTTATGGTGGCAAGTAGAGATAAAGCCCCCAGTGCCCAAGAAACATTTATGCAAATGGCACAGGCGGCAGGACTAAGGGGAAAAATCTTCATTACCGTTGGTCTGTTGGTACTAGTAAGATTTGGTATTTTTATTCCTGTGCCTGGGGTAGATCGGGTAGCCTTCGCCCAGGAGATTTCCAATTCTTCCGTATTTGGATTTTTAAATATTTTTACTGGCGGTGGATTATCGACTTTAGGAATATTTGCGTTGGGAATTCTTCCTTTCATTAATGCCTCTATTATTATGCAGCTCAGCACCGCTGCCATTCCCTACCTAGAGGATTTACAAAAAATGAAGGGGAAGCTGGTCGCAGAAAAATTTCCCAAATTACCCGCTACGTTGCCCTAGGCTGGGCCATTATTCAAAGTCTTGGTTTGACGGTGGGTTTGCTGAGCAAACATGCCCTCAACCCTGGATTTTGGTTTACGCTACAAACTGTTGTCGCCTTAACTGCCGGTGCCATGTTTGTGATGTGGATTTCGGAGCTAATTACTGAGCGAGGCATTGGTAACGGGGCATCTTTATTGATTTTTATCAACATTGTTGCTGTACTACCTCAAACCTTAAGTAACACCATTGAATACGCCCAACAGGGGGGAAGGGAATCGATCGCTCAAGTAGTGGTTTTATTACTTGTTTTTCTGATCATGATTGTAGGTATCGTTTTTGTTCAAGAAGGCACAAGAAGGATTACCATCATTTCCGCCCGTCGTCAAGTGGGTCGCAAATTATACAGAGAAAGGACTAGCTACCTCCCTTTAAGGCTCAATCAAGGTGGGGTAATGCCCATTATTTTTGCCTCAGCGGTGCTGATTCTGCCAACAAGTTTAGCGGATTTTACCAGTAATCAAGGGGGAATAAACGAGTTCTTTGTGGGTCTAAGTAATGCCCTACGGCCTGGTCAAGCGGCCTACGTAATTGTGTATTTAGTCCTAATTGTGTTCTTTAGCTATTTCTACGCCTCCTTAATTGCTAATCCCTCTGACATGGCCCAAAACCTCAAAAAATGGGGGCCAGCATTCCCACAATTCGACCCGGTAAAAGTACTAGCGATTACCTAGAAAAAGTCATTAATCGGTTAACCCTGTTAGGGGCTATTTTCCTCGGCATAATTGCAACTGTTCCAACCCTAGTCGAAGGGGCCACAGGGGTTACAACCTTTAGAGGGCTGGGAGCTACCTCCTTACTAATTTTGGTGGGGGTTGCGATCGATACAGCTAAACAAATTCAAACCTACGTTATCTCCCAACGTTATGAAGGCATGGTGAAACAATAGGCACCCCAACCCCCTAACTGCCTAAACTTGATTGACCCTGTGCCCATTTAACAAACA
>JAAUPO010000454.1 GCA_012033095.1 Synechococcaceae cyanobacterium RL_1_2
GTCCCCAAACATCATGATTCCTAGGACAGAATCGAAATTTTTGCGTAAGTCCTGTTAATTATGATTTCTCCATTGAAGTAAACGCCCTCTAATTATTCCTAATTATTACTTCCAATGGTTATTATCAAATGGTTATTACAAGTATGTGTTTTTGTGAAAGAATCCATGTTTATTCTTCCTAGATTAAGTTAATATTTTGCTAATATTTCGTGCAGTAATTTCCCATATTTTGCCCCCAGAACCCCTCAGCTCCCTATCTTGTTTTTTTGTGTAACCTGCATATAGCCATAGCCAATGTTATCAACCCCTAATTCCCAACCCCACCAACGCCCAAGCCAAGCCAACGATCCACGGGCCCAACAGGCTGGTGCACGGGGAGGCAATGGCCCAAGGAAAACCCTCTCATCCTATAAATATAAAAATATTCTTTTATCTTTGGGGGTATTTGGTTTATCGATCGGGTTATCTGGATTATTGTTAAAACAAGGTGCTGATGGATTTGAGCAAAGTTATTTTATCCTTTCCTATCAACAACCAGCTTGGTACGGGGAATTAGATGCTGAAGTTGATTCTGTTCAGAAAAATAGTTTATCTAAGTTACAAGATACGATTACCAGCGAATTGATTTTGAGTCAGGTGGTGGCTCAAGTTAAAGATAGTTACCCTGATATTACGGTTGAAGAATTAGGCAATCAGTTAACGGTTAAAACCATCGAACCGTCCCATGTGGATCTCGAAAAGGCTGCGGGAGAGGTGAGCGGTGCTATCCGTGTGGAATTGAACGATCGCGATCGGGAAAAAGCACAGTTAATTTTATCGGTGCTACAAAAAACCTATCTTAATTATTATCAACAAAAGCAACAGGTTGATTTCATTCAAGTAACTTCCTCCTTCGATGAACAGTTGCGGGAAAATTTGCTCGCCGCAGGGGAATTAGAGCTGAAATTAGCGGAACTCTATCGTCGCCATCCTTTCCTCAGTCAAGGAGCCATAACAGACCAGGGGAAGATCGCCGCCGCCGAAAAGACCCTACAACAAAACCGTGACCAGTTACGATCCGAGCTAGATAACTATCAACAACAATTAGCTTCCCTGCGATCGGGTCAAAAGGAGCCTGCCCTCAATTTACAAGATGGGTCTAGTTTCCAGGGAGCCCTTGTTTTAGACCAAAAAATTAACGCCATTGAACAACAATATAATTCCCATCTCAGTAAATACAATCAAACCCCCAGTCAATTTAATAACTTAAATCCCTCAACCCTAGATCAAGCCCCTCCCAAAATTTTGTCCCCGCAGACAAATAATTCTTTATTTATTCTCAGAAACGTTGCCCCCGACACTGGCCAAATTCAACAGGAACTAGATGGAGAAATTAAAACGCGATCGCTGGTATCGAAAATTGAAGAAATCAAAGCCCAACTAACAACCCTAGATGCCACGATCGCCGAGTTACCTAACCTTCGGTATCAATCCCAACAGTGGCAGGTAGAACTAGAAAATCTCCAGAAAAAACAAGATGAATTAATTGCCCGTCAACAAGAACTAGAGGCTAGTAAATCAAAGCTAGGGTCTAGCCTACAGCTATCACCCACCGAGGGAGATAGTAACATTGTCATCCCTCAGGAAAACTGGTTTTGGCAGATAACCCTCATCAAAGTTTTACTATCTGCGGGTTTAGCTTATTTAGCTTATAGATACCTTAACCAGATAGATTTTGAAATTGAAACAATTGAGGATATTGAAGCGGTCCTTGGGGGGCCACCGATCGCAGCCATTCCCAAAATTCAACTTAACCCCCACAAATCCAATCCCCGTAACCACTACACCACCGCCCCGATTAATCCACCGAGCCTAGGGCACAGCACCGCCTTTTCTCAGGAAATTACAACCATTGCCGAGGGACTAATTCACCATCAACAGCAAAATCCCCAGCTTAACGCGATTGCCATTACCTCTAGTTTTGCTGGGGAAGGAAAATCCCAAACAATTTACGGAGTAGCGGACCAACTAGCCAAGGACGGTTTTAATACGTTGATCCTCGATGCCGATTTACGAAAACCATCCATCCATCAACTAGGGCAAGTCTCCAATGATTCAGGATTAACGGATATCCTAACTTACCAATACGAAGCAACCATAGACCACATAATTAAACCTAGCACCACTAACCCTAACCTCAAAATTTTGCCATCAGGTCCTTTACCCATTAACCCATTAACCCTGTTGAATAATCCAACGATGGTGGGCTTGCTTAGGGAGCTAAAGGCACAATACGATTTTGTGCTAATTGACTTACCACCAATCATTTGTATTGAGGACATGAAACTGATCATGAACCAATGTGATGGTATCTTCGTTAGCTGTCGCCTAGGACGATCTACCTATAAATCTTTAATGTATTGCTTGGAACAAATTAACCAATATCAAGGCAATATTTTGGGGGTAATTGCTAATTTTTGTTCCTCTGGGACAACGGCCCCAGAGATGGGGAATTTATCGTTACTCGATCGCGAACAACACCATGGACAACAAACACCATAGGGCAATAGAGGGCAACCATGGCCAGGAGCAGGAAAGTCGGTTAGGAACAACCCCCCATTCCTTTATTATCAAAAAAACCTTATAGGGCAAAAATAACACAATAACGATAGTTTGAATAATTGCTATAGCCAAGCGATCGCCCTAGTGATTGGGTTGATAACCCTAGGGAGTGTCATCAATTAGCATTAAAACGTTGATCCTGAGCCAGGTTCAGAAAGTATGGTTTTAAACTGAAATCCTTAGCTAAGAAGAGTTTCGGCCTTAAATGATGACAGCCCCTAGCCATAGCTATCAAAACATGTCTAAGGGATAAAAAGCTCAGGGAGATCAGGTTTTACCCTAGAGCTACAGCAATAACTCCGGGGTAGGGAATGGGGGAGCAACTACTCCTAAACCCATCGTTTTAAACTGAAATCCTTAGCGAAGAAGAGTTTCAGGTTAAAATGATCACAGCCCCTAACCCAAAAAAGCCATAGCATTATATTTTTGAGGAAGCTCAAACCCTCACCCGTGGGGAACAATGCTTGGGTTTTGGTGGTATGGGCACCAGGGAAGTGTTCCTTGCCGCTACTTCAATTCACGGCCAAAGGGAAACAGGGCCATCGGTATTAACTTGAAATGTTGACGGGCAAAGGTAAACCGATGATGGTAATTGCTAAAATAAGACCATGGAGTAGATGACTTAAGGCAATTTCCCAGCCAAAAAAGATTACCCAGACTACATTTAGAATCATGACAATGA
>JAAUPO010000455.1 GCA_012033095.1 Synechococcaceae cyanobacterium RL_1_2
TAGACCTGGCCTCGAGGCCCCAGGAGGATCAGGGAATGACGCTGGGGTTTGGATGCCAAGGTTATTGTCTTCCTCCTCATCTTCATCTAATTGATCCAAGAGGCCCAACAGAGGCGATTCTTCCTCATCATCATCATTGAGAAACGGATCAGGAAAATCAAATTCTGGGGTGAAGCCAGAGCCAGAAGGATTATCCTGATTAAAGGGGGCCGCTTCTATCAGGGTTGTTTCCCCAGAACCAGGGTTATTTAGGCTTAATTCATTGACTTTAGTTTCCAATTGGTGAACCCTTGCCTCCAATCGCTCGATCGCAGCCCAAGTAATGGGCCCTACCACCCCATCCGCCTTCAGATTATTTAAAATTTGAAATTCCTTAACTGCACTTTCCGTCCCGATCGTGTAATTACCATCAATGGCAGCATTACTAGTTAAAAAATCTTCCCGCTTTAAAATCCCTTGTAGATACTTGGTCGCTTCTGGGATCTGGGGGTTATCTTTGCCCCCCTGGCCCCAAAACAAAGTAGGACGAGTTCCTGTTAGGGTCACCTCGGAAGATGGGACAACGGACGGAGCCGGAGTAGAAGCCCCTACGGTGGGAGCTTTGGCTGGGGTAGTAACGGTTTGGTTTTTGCCAGCGGTTTTGTTAGCAAGTTTTTCCTTAAGGCGCATCCAGGTTTCTTCATTAACTAAACCATCCCCATCAACACGATATTCCTGCTGTAATTTCTTCACAGCCGCTTCCGTTTGACTGCCAAAATAACCATCAATAGGTGAATTACTAGGCAAATAACCCGTTTTTCTCAATAGATCCTGTAAAACTTTAACTTCTTCCTTTAGTTCAGGGAAAGCTTTGCCATCTCCCTTTCTCAGAATCGGTTCATCTTCTAAAATTGTAGTTATATTTAATTGATCCTGGCGTTCCAGGGCCGCCCAAGTGATGGGCCCGACAATCCCATCCACTTTTAACCCAGATTTTTCTGCAAAGCATATACTGCCGCTAGGGTTTTTACGCCGAAATCACCATCAATCAACCCATTGACTGGGAAATAACCGTATTTTTTGAGTAGAGTCTGTAGGTATTTAACATCTTCTCGATGCTGAGGGATTTTAGCGGATCCACTACCTAACGTTAGTATTGCTCTGTTCGCCATACGACCAGCCCCGTCCAGATGAAATGAATGATTAGGTAAATATTAATCCCTCAATACTGACAGTCCCATTAAAGTTTTGCAAACTATTTAACAAACTATTAATGGGGGAGAAGGTGTTAAGGAGGCCTCATCAAGTTTTAGATTATTGATAGGGCAGTAGTCCCAAGGATTGTATAGCCGTAGCCCATCCGATCGCAACAGATTAATCAGGGTAACAACCTCACCATATAGCAGTCCTAACTAGGTCATAACATCAAGATCCTGAGAACGTGTTTGAAAAGTATCAACTGTTGTGGAGTCGCCCCCTAAATCCCCCAATTTTGGGGACTTCATTGGTTAAAATTTAGGTGATTTCCCCCAGCATGGGGGGCTTTTCAAACATCCTCTGATATTTATGGCTATAGCTATACAAAAATTTTGGTGTATTTAACCATAACAGGACTTACGCAAAAATTTCGATTCTGTCCTGGGAACCATGATGTTTGGGGACAATCTTTCAAGCAAGTCACCCAAATGGGGGGGGATTTAGGGGGCTTGTGCGTAAGTCCTACATAACTAAATCCGCTACAATCCTGGTCTGAATCTTGGGTTAACGATTGAGGCCTTAATTGATAAACTTTTGGTGCCCTTAAATGGCTCTATGGTATTTTCCTGGGTAGGTATTTTATACAAATATTTATATCAGTTTAGGTTGGTAGAGATTCGGCTTTGGTTATGCTAGGTTGGTAAATTGATTTTTTAGGGTTTAGATCCCTTGAAGTTTGAATTTAATTTAGCTCTATATCTAAATTTTGGTCTAGTTAGATCTAGTTAGATTTGATAAATTTCAATGTTTAAATCTCAACTAAATTTCAACTAAATTTCAACTTTACTTTTAATACTGATTGTTTTTCCCTTACCCTGTGCGATCTATGGAATTAGTGCCAGATTCTTCTCTTTATCTCTACCCTGAGGCTTTTAAGCTTACTTTTACTTTAACAGGAGAAAACCAAACCCATAATTTGTTTGTTTCCTGTGGGATGGGTCGTCAAAAACAATCATTGCTCCATGGCCAAATTATTTTTTCCTTGCGTGGTGGGCAACTGGAGGTAATAAGTGATGGTTTTATTCCCCGCCCTAGTTTAACTGACCCCCAAGGTTTAACCATTACTACCTTAACTAGCGATCGCTGGCAATGGAGTTGGGGGGGAATCCCCTATGGGCTAGAGTCTTTATTTTTAGGGGAATTAAGTCAACCTTCCTTCACGTTGGATTTTCGAGTTAGTACGGCGGATGTGAATATCACAGATATTAGTGGTGTGTTTGATCAACATTTAACCCCTAATCAGTATGCGGTGTTGGAGAGATTAATTGTTAAAAAGCGATTCTGGGGGGCCAGGATAACGGGGTAGTTAGTTCTGTTAGTTTGAACCATGGTGGGGAAACGTTATTAAATTTTGAACTGGATTTGGATGGTTTTCAAGCGTTGGTCGGGCAGGTAATGGCCCAAGAAAAGGATCATTTGTTGCACCTAGCTAAGATTGCTGGTTTAGATCCGTTGGTTAATCTGGCTGGGGGGAATCTGACGGGCACGGATCTCGCTGGGGTTAGTTTAGCGAAGGCAAATTTTAGCCATGCTAACTTTAGGGGAGCTAACCTGACGGACATTGATCTGTATGAGGCTAACTTGAGTAAGAGTAATTTAAAGGGGGCTGATTTAAGTGGTGCTTATATTGAAAATGGTAATTTTCAGGGGGCGGATTTGTACAATGCAAGTTTAGCTTTGGCTAACGCGATCGGGGCAGATTTTCGGGGGGCTAATTTGGTGGCGGTGAATTTGGAGAATACCAATCTTAGTTTGGCTAAAGTTGAGGGGGCAACTTTTGGTAGCAATCTGGGCTTAAATCCTCGCTTGAAAAGTGAACTCATCGAACGGGGTGCTATCTTTGAGGACTTTACGAACCACTAAGATTGGGTACTGGGAGGATGGAGCTTAATGTGATTAGGCCCTGTCATCAAATCGCGTAGGTTCATGGTCTAGTTCTCATGTAGCAGTAGATAGATAGCATTACTTCTTAGAGCTGAGGTATAAAGCCCCCGGCCCCCAATGCTGGGGAGAAATTTCTGAAAACCATTA
>JAAUPO010000456.1 GCA_012033095.1 Synechococcaceae cyanobacterium RL_1_2
GGAACGAAGGAATGGGGGTTTGGGGGGATTGGGGAGTTTTGGTCGTTTAGATAACGATCGAGGAAGGAGGATTCGTCAGAGGAGGTTCTCCCCATATGGTCACCTGGGCTAGGGTGTGGCCAGAAATCGGATAAAACCGTAAACTGTCCCCCTCCGACCAATGACCTTGGGGCCATAATCGCTGACATAGCTTCCCATATTGCTTACGGGACAAATGACATTCAAACACCGAAAATTGTACCCTAGAGCCATAGCCCTCCAAAATATGGGCCACCTTTTGGCGACGTTTATTATCCGTAATATCATAGGTCACCACGTATAACATCCCATTCCAGATCAAAAAAATAAAACAAGAACGTAATTTCCCAAAAATAGCCCCTATCAGTACCATCAATCCCCCAGTAACCGATGACACATCATGGCCCAGCCCTTCCTAGGGAGAGAAAATAAACCCTTAGTTATATCCTTACTGCAGTTGGTAAGGATTAAAACCTAGGTCAGGTTGGGCGATAAAATGGGCATAGGCCCGCACATCCCGATTCAATAAATCCCACCGTGGCTGATCCTCCAAAGAAGTTAGGGTTTGTTCCATACGGTTAATAAAACTAGATAGATATACCCGACGACCATGGTGATTGAGGAAACAACCCCCATCCCGATAGACAAAATGCTCTAGGGTAATGCTACCTTTGTTGATCAAACCCAACACCAACCCATCAATTAACCCAGAACGAAACGGCTCAATGAGATCGGATACTAGGGCCGGATGACGGGGAGAACCCTGATGTAAACAAGCCTCGTAGGGATCTAACCCCCGTAACTCCACCAACGCCAACAAATGATTCCAGAGCACCTGGTAACCAAAACTTAGGAGGGCATTGACCGGATTGAGGGGAGGCCGCCGCGATCGGGCCATAAAACTAAAATCAGGATGACGTAAACAATGGCCGAACCCCCCCAAAGTAAACCACCGCTGCTGCCCCCTCCAAACCCATCAACCGCTCCAGGGTGGAAGCCTGGGCCAATTGGGAACGGTAAAACCCTAACTGTTGAATGGCCGCCTCCAATTGGGGATGGGGATGTTTACGGTGCTGCCGTTGTAACAAAACCCTCCCATTGTGCAGTTTGACCGCTATTAATGTGCGACCAATGGCCAAACGTTGGGATGGGGATAGTTGTTGTTGTTGCCGCCCCAATTGACGATAACCCCGCTCCAGGGAAATAGTACGGCCGTAACAATAACCCAAACGGGATAGGTAAACGATGGGAATATGGCGATCGAGACAAGCCCGGATCGCCTGGGTAGTGAGTTGGGATTGACCAAACACCAAAATTTGCTCCAATAAAGGTAATTGCACCTCCATCACCAATTCCTTCCCTCGAAATACCCTCAACTGTTCTTGGGCGAGGCGTAACCCACACCCCTGTTCCGATAGGTAAAGGGTTTTCATGGTCGATCATCAGGAAAACGATCGCGCCCCTTGTGCTCCCACAACACATTCAAGTTAGAAGCCCTCGGCCTATTCCCCATCCCCAACTGAGCAGGGGTTTTACCTCCCACTAACCACAAAGTAATTAAATCCATCACCCCGCAGATCACAAACGTGGATACCGTCACCGCTAGGGTGTTGGTAATTACCCCCGCCAACCCCAACGGCGCAATCAATAACAATACCAACGTGATCGCCCCATTCACGATCGCTGTCGCCCCATTACGAATCAATATGGCCCGTCCAGATAAAACCATAGGTAACCCTCCATGACTATTTCCCCCATTACAACCAATCCCCTACCAAAAATCCATTAAAAGAACCTATGATAACAATAGGGCTAAACCCATACCCAATAAGCTATTTTATCCCCTATAAAAATAAGATTTATTCTAATGCCCCGTCCCCGCACTACCCACCCCTATAGCGATCGTGGGACCTTTGAGCGACTGCTGATCCTGATCGCCACCCTCGCCCGCCATCCTGGCATTGGTTGCCCCGACCCCGACCAAGATCGGAGGGACAAACACCATAACGCCCTTGCCTTAGTGCAACACCAATGGGAACAGGTGGCCCAAGCACTGTACCCCGATGGAGATGCCCCCACCCCTCCCAGTACCCCCACCATCGAACGGGATTTAAAACTACTCAAACAATATGGCATCCTCCAACCACGGATGTATCGCTGGGGTTATTACCTGGGCACTGGGGCCCTCTCCTCCGATGAACTGAGAATGGCCCTAAACGCGATCGAAACCATGGGCCAAGACCAAGGGGATAGCACCTATCGCCAGGTACACCAACGCCTGACCCAACGCCTCAAGGGGTTTCAATTTAACCATGGTGATGCCCATTACCCCGTCCACCGTAACCTCAACCAACCCGTTAGCTGGACTGACCCCCAGGAAATGATTGAAAAAGGTGAAGTTACCCATAACCTCTTTCAAGCATTACCCCAGGTAGAGCAAGCCATTTTACAAAGCCAAGCCCTATGCCTATACCGTCGTAAAGCGATGTATGACGCTACCCACTTAGGAGCGATCGCCGTCTGGCCCCTACAAATTGTTTACTACAATATTGGCTGGTATTTGCTCTATCAAAATTGCCATGATGATGGCCTTGTGATCGGTCGGATCGATCGCTTTGGGGAGCAAATAGACCGACTCTCCCAGACCCGTAGCCTAGAAGAACAACGGCAAAACCTAGCCCGGGGCCATCAACTACTACACCTAGGCTGGGGCCTCAAGTTAGGCAACGCCCAGGAACAACGCCTAGAACTAGAACGTAAATTACCCCTGCTAGATATAAAAATCCGGTTTGTGCCCCCCGGTAGCAAATTTATCATCGAAGCTGTCAAACGCCACCCCACCCAAACGCTAGACATTAGCCCCACTAAAGGCCCCGATGGTGAACCGACCCATGTGGATTTTAGGATTAAATTACCACCACGATCGCTAGACGAATTCCATTTATGGATGGTCAAATATGGAGCAGCGGCCCAGGTATTAAGCCCCCCAGTCCTCAAAGAAAAACACGCCCAATGGGTGCAGTCCCTAGCCCAGGCCATCACCTGATTAGGGCAAACGCATACTAATTTTCACTCAACGAAAGAATAATAGTTTCAGCGATTTTTTAAAATTTTTATTCTCAATAAAAGTTTGTTTATAGTTAATTTAACTAAGTCTGGGAGTGGTTATTTCTTGTAATAGAATGCTTTTAGCTCTATTTATTTCCCCTAATTATTCAAAAATACTATAACTTTGCTTATTGCGAAAA
>JAAUPO010000457.1 GCA_012033095.1 Synechococcaceae cyanobacterium RL_1_2
ACAATATCATCTAAAGAATTTAAGATGCTATTAAATCGTTCCTGGGTTTCATGGTAAGCATCCTCAGTCCTTTTGCGATCGCTAATGTCCGTAAAAATCACAACAATATTCTTAGGACTATTCTCCTGATCCCGTACCACTGACATGGTCACCTGGAGCCACACCTTAGCCCCCATCTGGCGGGTGTACATTTGTTCCTGGGTTAAACGATCCTTCCCAGTAGCAAATAGATCCTTGAGCAATTCATCGTACTTAACCACCTGCATAATTTCTTCAAAATGCAAGTCTAAAAATTCTTCCCGGCTGTACTCTAAAATTTTACAAGCCCCTGGATTTACCCCCTGAACGATCCCCTCCATGGTGACCAGAATAATCCCTACGGCGGCTTGTTCAAAAATGCCACGAAATTTTTCTTCACTTTCCTGTAGGGCTAATTCCGCCTCTTTGCGGGAGGAAATATCCCGCACAAACGCACAGGTATAATATTGATCGTTAAAGTGCAGGTAACTAGAACTAATTTCTACGTACACTAAAGTGCCATCTTGATGGCGTAATTCGGTTTCAAACAGCACCACTTGCACTTGGCTATCTTGGCCCAACATTTGACTACCGGACTCTAACCAATAGGAACCAATATCTTCCGCTTTTTTCGCTAATAATTCCTCCCGTTCATAGCCCAAAATACGACAACCGGCATCATTCACATATAAAAAATAACCACTGGAATGGAGCCAAAACACCCCATCCGTCGCCTGATCTAAACAAAACTGGGTTAACTGTAAATTTTCTTCAATACATTTGCGATCGGTGATGTCCGTTTGTACCGTAATAAAATGGGTCAAGAGCCCAGCATCGTTATGAATGGGGGAGAGGGACAGCTCATTCCAAAAAATAGTTCCATCCTGACGATAATTTCTCATCGTTAAATGGGTTTCTTTGCCTTCAGCCAAGGACTTTTTCAGGGATTGATATAAAGCTTCATCTTGATCATGGAACGCTAAAAAATCAGTGGGCTTTCCTTTGATCTCTTCCCAGCCATAGCCACTCATTTGGACAAAACTATCGTTAGCAAAAATAATGCTATTTTTCTCTGGTTCTGCATTACTAATGACAACGCCATGGTTACTAGCGTTAATGGCCCTAGAGAGGAGGTGTAAACGATCCCGTTGCTGCGATCGCTCGATCGCCGACGCAATTACAAAGGCCACCGTTTCCACAAAATTAATATCATGGTCATCAAAGTGACGTTTGTGCTGGCCATAGACCCCCAACAAACCATATCGCTGATCCCCAAGGTTGATGGGAAAGGCGATACCACTGGCAATATCCAGATTGTGTAAAAATTGGTCTAACTTTAATTGGGGAAATTGCTGGTGCTCAATATCTGCAATAATCGCTAAACCATTGGTAGTGAGACTATAGCCCATCAAGGTTTTAGGATCGTTATAAACCTTAATTTTATTAATTATTTGGGGAGGAAAACCGTAGCCCCCTTTCATTTGCAAATATTCCCCCTCCGCTATTAGTTCTAACAAATAACAATAGGGCAGCTCTAAGGTTTGACCGACAATCATCGTAATTTCGCTGCAAATTTGCTCCACACTAATGGGAGCTAGGGCCCGTTGGGAAATTAACACCACATTGGATTGTTGGCGTAAGCGCAGCTCCAATTGATCCTGAATTTTACAGATATTTACCGGGGAGGAGTAATAAAGTAGGGCTTCTTCGGAACCATGGGCGATCGCCGTAAACCGATGTTGACCATTATCATCTTTGATCTCCACCACGGTTTGTTCCTGGAGGCATAAATGTAGAGCGTGGGCTACTTCCGACCCATCAATAAATAGGTCTTCAGGCTGGCGGCCCAGATAACTCGGAATACTTGCACCGCAAAATTTATAAGCGGCTTGGTTATAATCGATTAAAACTAACTTGGTACTATCAGCGGTGTGTTGAGACCACGTAAAAGTGGGCACTGGAGCTAATTGATGCTGTTGATTTAGCCTATGTTGATAGAGGCTTAATTCCCGATTTGAATTACCTGAATTGGAGTTGGAGTGGTTCATAATGGGATGACGGTATCACCAAGTTAGTTAACCATGGTTTTGTAGTTGGCAGTAGATGAAATTAAAAAGGGTTAATTAATCAACATGGATTGAAATTTAGCACGTAGCTCATGACGTTGTGCCCAATCAACTGAAGGTGATTAATCCCAATGAAATCAAACATTTATAGCCCCATGGTGATTAAAACTAGTGGCAGATCATGGCCGGTAAAGGTGATTACCCTAAGCCTCGGTGGATTGTTCCATCGTGATAACCACCATGCTTTATTCTAAGCAAGATTAATACTTCTGTTTATTTGAAAAACTGTTAACGTTAGTATTTTATAAAGATACAACTTCACAATGATCTTAGCAGTGATTCTGTACATCTTTAAAATCCTAGGTTGGAACAAATTGAGAATAAGAATATGACAAGATGTTTGTTATCACAGGAAGGAATCATTGATGGGGAGATCCTACGGCTAATCTGTCTGAGAATGTGTTTGAAAAGCCCCCCTTGCCCCCCAGTCTGAGGGAAATCACCTAAATTTTAAGCAATAAAGTTCGCCAAATTGGGGGATTTAGGGGGCGACTCCACAACATTCGATACTTTTCAAACACGTTCTGAGTACTAATTGAGTATTATTTGTTTCTATCCTATCTATATCTATCCTATCTATATCTATACGTATCCCGATTATGGCTAACCATGAGTTTCTTCCCAATCCTGGGGAACATCCCAGTAATTCGAGGAATAATCCCAACACGCGGGTTACCCCCTGGGGATGGGTGACGGTTCTAGAGGAACGCGATCGCTATCGCATCAATCGCATCGAGATTGATCCAGGAAAACATATTACAACCCAATTTCATTACCATCGCAGTGAACATTGGATTGTGGTGTCTGGCACGGCAAAAATCACCTTTAACGGCGAAGAACGGTTATTAATGGCCAAACAATCCACCTATGTGCCCATGAACACCACCCATCGCTTGGAAAATGCCGGTTTGATTCCTTTGGTAATCATTGAAATTCAAAACGGTGAATATATTGGTGATGATGATATTCATCGTTTAGGGGACTAGCTCTGTAATATCAAGTTTAGGGCTTAGTCTAGGGTCAAGGTTCAAGGTTCAAGATTAAAAATTAGGTAGTGCTAAAGCTGTAAGGATATTTAGACCTAGGATAATTGATTATCAAGGGGTTTAATCTTC
>JAAUPO010000458.1 GCA_012033095.1 Synechococcaceae cyanobacterium RL_1_2
GGCGAAAAAGTGGCCGTCAAAATTAAAAGCCACCACAACGTCGGCGGCCTACCCGATGACCTGCAATTTAAACTGATTGAACCCCTGCGCAAACTATTCAAAGATGAAGTTCGCAAAGTGGGCACCGCCATTAACCTCCCCGATGAAATTGTGCGCCGCCATCCCTTCCCCGGCCCTGGCCTTGCCATTCGGATCATTGGGGAAGTCACCGCCGAACGCCTTAACATTCTCCGGGATGCGGATTGGGTGGTGCGGGATGAAATCCAAAAACAAGGCCTATACCATGACTTTTGGCAGGCCTTTGCGGTGTTGTTACCCATCCGGAGTGTGGGGGTGATGGGGGATCAGCGCACCTATGCTCACCCCATCGTGTTGCGCCTGATCACCAGTGAAGATGGCATGACCGCCGATTGGGCCCGCCCTTCCTTTGAATTTTTAGAGCAGGTATCTAACCGCATCGTCAATGAGGTCAAGGGAGTTAATCGGGTGGTGTACGATATTACGTCTAAGCCCCCTGGGACGATCGAGTGGGAATAAGGGCATAGGGCATAGATTCAATGCTTAGGGTGGTTAAATTTTGATCCTGTGGGGGTTTACGAAAGGTAAACCCTACTATGGGCGTAAAAATTCGGATTTTCGCTCTTTTAACCTAGGGGCTTAGGTCTGATCGAATCGATTGATAAGCAATTATCCTAGGTCTAAATATCCTTACCGCTTTAGCACTGCCCAGCTTTATTTATCTCCCATAATTATTCCAAAAGACTATAAATAGTTGAAGCTTAGACAGGGGAAGGTGGCGTAGGCACTTCATCCACAAAACTTTGGTAGCGATCGAAGACAAAAGCCCCAGCAACGGAACCCCAGACTAGCTCATCGGTTTCGGGGTCGCGACCCACATCACGAATGACAAATTTCTCTTCACTGACCTCAAAACTACTGTCTAGATAGGTGGTTTTACCGTTGCGTTCAACCATACAACCTTTGCCCGATTTCACCGACCCATAGAAGATCTGTTCTTTTTTAACCACATCAAAATCACAACCACTGACTGGAACTAGGTATTCTGGGTTAAGGGTGGCTAAGCGATCGAGGTCACGGCTAGCCCCATAAAAGGTTTCTTGGTTTTCAATGCGATAGGATTTGATTGTGATCTGGCCGTCCACCTGAACTAAATGAAACACTCGAATCCGGTAGGGTTGATCGAGGGCGTAATCATAGGATTGTTCTAGTAAAAAGCTAAACCCCCCTAAAAAATCCCAGGGCAGGGGGCGCATACAGTAACGAATGTAAGACCAAAATGGGGGATTTTCAAATACTTGCTTTTGGTTGGTGAAATCCGCTGCCATCCAATGGGCCAGGGTCAGTAAATCTTGGGAGTCTGTCATGGAATCGTTTTTAAAAACTATCTTGTTAATAATTAATGTCCTAAGTACAGAACAAAAAAGTTGCGAAAGTTGCGGAGGGAAATCCAAGCAAAGGAAATGGAGGTAAAATTAATCACACCTTACCTTCCTGTCTAAGATAAACCAATTAAGAACCAGATTAAAGTCCTTCTTTCATCGCGATCGAAGTGACCCCACTAAATTTTTCTTCGGCAACCCTTCATCCCTTAACTTTTCCTAGGGAATGAGGATTAAATAGTTTGCCAAAGTGAGTAGGAAGAGTCTAAAGTTATCAGAAAGATTGCCCCAAAAAGTAGGTCAAGCGATAGCAGATGAATCCATATTCTCCAGAAATTGAGCAACAAATGCAAAGGTACTATAAGTCTTTATCCGAGAAAGATCGCCGGCGCTATGCAGGAATAGAAGCAAGCAAGTTGGGGTATGGAGGCATCAGCTACATTAGCCGAGTGTTAGGTTGTCATGCCCGAACAATTAATCGTGGAATGGAAGAACTAAAAGAAGAAGAAAGGATGGAAAACAAAGGTATTCGTGAGGCTGGAGGAGGTAGGAAAAAAGCATTGGAGCAAATCAAGGGAATAGATGAAGCATTTCTGAGAGTAATAGAAAGGCATACCGCCGGTTCACCGATGGATGAATCGATTCGTTGGACTCATCTAACTCGCCAGCAAATGGCAGACTTGCTGAGGAAAGAAGAACAAATTACAGTGAGCGTGACAGTGGTAGATCAACTGTTGGAGAAACATGGATTTCGTCGTCGTCAAGCCTTCAAGAGCAAAGCGTGCGGAGAGCATCCCCAACGTAATCAACAATTCGAGAAGATCGAGAAGCTGATAGAAACCTATCAAAATGAGGGCAATCCGGTGATGAGTATGGACACAAAAAAAAGGAGTTAATTGGTCAGCTCTACCGTAAGGGTCACACGTTTACACAACAATGGCTGAAAGTATATGACCATGACTGGTCTTCTCTGGCGGAAGGAAAAGCTATTCCCCATGGTTTGTATGACCTTCACCATAACATCGGTTATGTGCAGATTGGGACATCCCATGATACCAGTGAGTTTGCTTGTGATTCTATTCGCTATTGGTGGTACAACTATGGCTGTGTCCTTTACCCCCTTGCCACCTCCATTTTATTGTTATGTGATGGCGGGGGCAGCAATAGCTCCCGAACTTACTTGTTTAAGGAAGCTTTACAACAGTTGAGTAATGAACTGGGCATTGAAATCCGCATTGCCCATTATCCTCCCTACACCTCTAAATATAATCCCATTGAGCATAGGTTGTTTCCTCATTTGAGTAGAGTCTGTGGGGGAGTAATACTTGATACCATAGAAACTCTCAGAGACTTGATGGCTACCGCCACCACTAATAAGGGCTTAGAGGTTTTTACGACCGTAATTAATAAGGTTTACCAAACTGGGAAGAAAGTCTCTGAGGATTTTAAGGAAAACATGCCCATTTGCTTTGACGACTTTCTGCCTCTGTGGAACTATACTGCCATCCCTCAAACAACCAGATTTTGATACTTTATTAAATCCTCATTCCTTAGTGAAATTGATTGTAAAGCTTTAATTGCATACAGGGTAGCGATCTCTAGAAGAGTTCAATTATAAAGACAGATCGCTACTTGGCAAACTGGATATCTAGAGTACGCCTTAGAGGGGGACAAACTACTTCTATCGTTTATATAACAACGGTTTCAGCGATTAAATTCTCAGAATAATAAAACGGCTTTTTCTACATAATGAACTTCCGTATCAATGGAAAAATCCTTGGAAAGGCTTGTTTTCGTTAGTCAAATAATTGTGAGGACAAATATCCCATCTTCCTTCTCAACACAATCAAATACTAC
>JAAUPO010000043.1 GCA_012033095.1 Synechococcaceae cyanobacterium RL_1_2
CCCCTAAACATACCATCAGGTCTTGTCCACCTAAGGGAACTGTGCCAAAAAAATTTATTTAGGGCGGGGACATAAACTAACGCTAACTGTAGCAAGGTGGTGAAGGAAACCGCTGCCAACAGGTAGGGATTAGACCAAAAATTAATTTCTATGGTGAGTTGCCGATCGCTACGGACTGCGATGGCGTGACCCATTTGGGCGAGGCAAAGACTAGTGAACACCATGGTTTTCCAGGTGTTAGGGTTATGGTGATAGGCCCACACCATTAATGCGATCGTAATGAAAGCAAACGCTAAACCAACCCGGATCATGTAGTAGCCTAATCCCCTAGCAAACACGCTTTCTGTGGGCTTAAACGGAGGTTGGTTCATCACATCAGGATCAGCGGGTTCCATGGCCAAAGCTAGGGCTGGTAAACCGTCGGTAACCAAATTCATCCATAAAATTTGTAATGGAATTAAGGGGACATCGGGCAAACCCAGTAACGGGGCAGCCCCGATCGCGATAACTTCACCGATGTTGCTCCCCAAAATGTACTTAATAAATTTACGAATATTTTGATACACCACCCGTCCTTCTTCTGTAGCGGCGACAATGGTGGCAAAATTATCATCTAATAAGACCATATCACTGGCTTCTTTACTCACGTCCGTACCGGTGATTCCCATGGCAATGCCAATATCTGCTTGTTTGAGGGCTGGGGCATCATTGACCCCATCCCCAGTCATCGCCACAAATTTTTTATCCTTTTGTAAAGCCTGCACAATGCGCAATTTATGTTCTGGGGAAACCCTGGCATATAAATTAATTTTTTCCACCGCTGTTTCTAGTTCAGCGTTAGTTAAATGTTCAATTTTTTGGCCAGTTAGCACGTCTGCGGTGATTAATCCCATCCCTAGTTTGACCGCGATCGCCCGGGCCGTAAGTTGGTGATCGCCGGTAATCATAATGGTGCGAATCCCTGCCCGCTTACAAATGGCCACTGCTTCGGCTGCTTCTGGCCGAGCCGCATCAATCATTCCCACCAAACCCAGCCAGACCAAATCAGTTTCTAAATTTTTGATAGACACTTGGGGATCAAAATGATCAACTACACGATAAGCAAACCCTAATACCCTCAGACCACGGCTAGCTAGATCATCGTTTTGTTCAAGAATTGCTTGCTTTTCTAGCTCATCTAAAGCCACTATATCCAAAATATTAGGGCGAGCATACATCCGATGACACCGATGCAAAATACACTCGGGGGATCCTTTGATCAGAAGTAGTATTTGGTCATCCCTCAGGCGACGCTCCAAGGTAACCATACATTTACGATCGGAGGAAAAGGGAATCTCCGCCAACCTGACATATTCCTGGGCCAGCTTCGATTGGGTACATCCAGCTTTGCCCGCCATGGTCAGTAATGCTCCTTCGGTGGAATCCCCCAAGATTGTCCATTTTCCTTGATCATCCTGGGTCAAAATGGCATCGTTACACCGTACCGCATTAATAAATAACAGTTCCCATAACTCATCAAATTGCACGTCAACCGGTTGATTACCCTCATTTAAAAACTCCCCCTCAGGTTTATACCCTGACCCTGTCACAGTCACTAAACCATCTATGGTGACAATTTCTTGAACCACCATTTTGTTTTGGGTTAACGTTCCCGTTTTATCGGAACAAATGACATTGACAGAACCGAGGGTCTCTACTGCTGGTAATTTTCTTATGAGGGCATTGCGCTTCACCATCCGTTGGGTGCCGATGGCTAGGGTCACTGTGATGACGGCGGGTAAGCCTTCTGGTACCACCGCAACGGCCATACTCAGGGAAACCTCCACTAATTGTTGCAATTTTCCCCAGCCTGACTGCATTACTCCAAATCCAATCACCAACGCCACTAACATCAAAGAACCCGTTACCAAGGCATTGGCTAATTGCCCCATGCGCCGCTGGAGGGGGGTGGGTTCTGTCTCTACCCCCTGTAGCATTTTTGCAATTTTGCCTAACTCCGTGGCCATGCCGGTTGCGGTGACGATCACTTTACCCCGGCCCTGCATTACTTCTGTCCCAGCAAATACCATGTTACTGCGATCGCCGAGGGAGGTTTCGAGGGGTAACCCTTGGTCATAAACTTGTTTGCGGGCGGGCTTAGCTTCCCCGGTTAATGCTGATTCCTTAATCCGGAGATTAAAACCCTCTAGCAGTTGGCCGTCAGCACAAATCTGGGTACCCGCATCCACCAGCATCACGTCCCCCATTACCAACTTTTCTGAGGGGATCATCTGGGCTTTGCCATCCCGTAACACCCTCACCTGGGGAGAGGATAATTCTTTGAGAGCAGCTAAAGCCTTTTCCGCTTTGACTTCCTGCACATAACCCAATAGGCCATTCAAAATCACAATGGCTAGGATCGCGATCGTATCTTTAAAGGGCATATCCCCCGCGATCGCGTTTCCCTGAAGTAGATGGAGTAAATCCATGAGACCGGAAATAATGGCCACCGCCATCAACATCAACAACATCACGTTGCTGAATTGATCTATCAATACTTCCCAATTACTACGCCCGGACTTTTCTTCAATTTCATTGGGCCCATAGAGTTCTAACCTAGACAATGCCTCTTCCTGGGTTAGACCTTGGCTAGAATCACTCCTTAAATCCCGGAGGGTCTGGACTGAGCTTTGGGTATGCCAAAATTGCTGAAGGTTAGGGGTCATAACAACAGGATAAGATCATTATTCCCTCTATTCTGCCATTGATCCCTTACCTATCCTTACAGTCTGTAGGGTTTGTAACCTATCGACATAGAATGACAGGATAGATGCGGGCAAAATCGGTTAAATTTACTGGCTGGTTACGGGCTGGTTATGTTATGGATAATAATCCATGGTTTACAGAGCAACTTTGACTGGATTCTGATTGGGCTTGACTCGATAATCACTGGACTCAATTAAAGAAACTCCGGTCATTTCTGAAGGTTGTTCAATGCCAAGAATTTGCAAAATAGTTGGTGCAATATCCGCAAGCTTGCACCCGATGGTTTTAAACTGACTTGTGCCCCATGACCAGAAATTTTACGACCTTCCCCTTCTACTAAGATGAAAGGCACCGGATTGGTGGTATGGGCAGTCCAAGGATTGCCCTGTTCATCGCTCATATATTCTGCATTACCATGGTCTGCGGTAATGAGCATGGTGCCACTGACTTTGCCAAGGCTATTAACTAACTTGCCCACACATTCATCAACCTTTTCAATGGCCTCCACTGCTGGGTCCATATAACCAGTGTGCCCTACCATATCAGGATTGGCATAATTAAGAACCACTAAGGAATAAACCCCTTTTTCGATCGCGGCGCAGGCGGTTTTTGTCAGTTCATCGGCGGACATGGCCGGAGCTTTATCGTAGGTAGAAACCATCGGACTTTGAATCAACACTCGGTCTTCCCCTTCAAAGGGTTCTTCTAACCCTCCATTAAAAAGTAGGTGACATGGGGATACTTTTCTGTTTCGGCGGTGCGTAATTGTTTTAATCCTTGGGCTGCCACCACTTCTCCTAAAATTTTTGTTAGTGTCTGGGGCTTAAATGCAACTTGTACTGGTAAGGAGGGATTATATTCAGTGAAGGTTAAAAAACTTAAATTCTCAATCTTTTGGCGCTCAAACCCTTCAAATTGATCGGCTAAAAACGCATAGGATAATTGGCGGGCGCGATCGGGACGAAAATTATAAAACACCACCCCATCCCCTGGCCCAATAACATCAGTCGTAACTTTTACTGGCTTAATAAATTCATCGCTAATGTTCTGGCCGTAGGAATCTTCAACAACTTGCACCGCAGTACGGCCATCGGGTTCCCCTGGTTGGGTCATTACGTCATAGGCTAACTTGATACGATCCCAACGGCGATCGCGATCCATCCCATAATAACGTCCACTTACCGTTGCAATGCGACCTGCGCCAATTTCTTTTAGTCGCGCTTCCATGGCTGTAATCATTCCTAAGCCATCATTGGGATTGGTATCCCTACCGTCAGTGATTACATGAATGCATATTTCTTGAACTTCAGAAGCCTGGGCAAATTCCACTAAACCGTATAAATGACTAATGTGAGAATGTACGCCCCCATCGGAACAAAGACCAATTAAATGTAATTTTCCATCCTTCTTTTTTACTTGATCAAATAAAGAAATTAATTCTTCATTGTCTCGGATTGAACCGTCCTCAAACGCATCACTAATTCTTACTAATTCTTGGGGTACAATTCTTCCCGCCCCTAGATTTAAATGGCCCACTTCCGAATTGCCCATCTGTCCTTGGGGTAAACCCACATCTTTACCGGAGGCATTAATTAAAGTATGGGGATGGGTTGACCACAGAGCATCGATAACGGGAGTTTTAGCATTAGCAATTGCATTAGCAGCCGTTGCTTCCCGATAACCCCAGCCATCCATAATAACTAGCACTACAGGGGATACGGTTCCTTCATGTGTCATGATTTATGCTCTAAAAGAATAGGACAATTATGAACCTTAATCATACCATGAAGCCGAGGAAAGTCTTCCGTTGAGTCCCTTTAATCATTGCTTTTTTATCATTACGTTTCAAAAACATTTAAAACAATTATGAAAGTTAAAATCAATCTTAATCTTCTAGGCTGGGATCTTTGTTTCTTCAAGGCTTGATAGGATTTACTACCTGAAATATAATCTATCCCTAGGCACAATCGAGGATATTTTTTAAGTTAAATTTAAGTAGCTTTTAGTCTTGATTTGATCACAAATAACAGGGATTAATTAAGGATTAATTAGGGATTAAATTTAATGTCCAATGTTATTGGAACTAGTAAAAAACTAGAAAACAAGTTAAAGGGTTCTTTCTGAGTCAAAATAAATCAAGGTTAATTAAATAGATATTAAGGATATTAGGTAAACCCATCAAACCAATTGCCTCCCTTTACTATTTAATTTAATTCCTTGATAACCGATACCATGGCTGAGCAGCCCATAACGATTTTTATTTTAGGATGGCTCCTCGGATCGTTTATTTCTCAGGAATTGTTGAGGAGAAATTCCATCCTAGCCGCTGCTATTGAAATGTTACTAGCATCAAAATAATCATTATTTGGTGTAGATAATTCCATCTAGGGACAGATTATCTTTCCTTCTAGTTGCTCCTAACAACTATGGTTATTGCCTCAGCGATCGCTTTAATAAGCCTTTTCTCTAATCTTTGAAAAATCTTCAAAATACAAATTATTAATAAACACTAAAAGCGATAGCATGGTTTTTTTAAAACTAGGGGATTGACTAGAATTAATTATGGTTAGAGGCAGAGCATAAATTTATGCTTAGTCATGATAAAGACCTTGGCATTGCTCTTTGTTCCTTCACCCTTAAACCCAATTGTTACCCCAGATTCAGCCATCAAACAACAGAGGTACAACACCAATTCCTGGGTTGCGATCGAGGCAGAATGATGTGCGATCTAGTTCAAATTAATAGGTATAAAGAACTGAGATTCAAATTGAATTTATGAACCAAAATAATACCTTTTTTTACTCAGTTTGTTATTGATATTAATTCACTTTAAATGTTATTATTATTTTCAATCGACAAATTATTGTTAAAAACGGCAAAATAATGGTTAAAGTGAAACCCTTAGAAGGACAAGCTTTATTAGATAAAGTTAAAGAACTAGAGAACTTAAGCCGGGAAGAAAAAGCCCGTGCCTGTGGTTACGCAAATAAGACCAAAAAAGGTGTCGAAAGAATTAATAGTATGAAATTTCTCAATGCTTTATTAGAAGCAGAGAACATTCAATTAGATAGCAATGGAAAAGATAGCAATAATAGCCGAGGAGGCCGTTCTGCAACTTTTAAAGTTGCGGTTCAATCTAATGGCAATTTATTAATTGGATCTGCCTATACTAAACAGATGGGATTAGAACCAGGGGATGAGTTTTCTATTACTTTAGGCAGAAAACATATTCATCTTAAAAAGCTTTAAAAAGTGCGTTGTTTCCCCAGAGTTAACTTTGGTTTTAACTGTTTTAATAAATCATCACTAACTACAGGACAAAACCTTAAACCCTTGCGACACAAGCACTCTAGCGAAATCGACTGTAATCCTTGCCGGGTAAAGCTCTCAGGTATATTTACAGTTTTTTGGCGCAACTTTTGTCCTAGTAGTTAGATGACAAGGGTTACATTTTTCCTTGTTGTTTACTTTATTGTTATTTGTTTATTTGTTTATTTTTTTCTATTATCTAACTTATCCAAGTTATACCAAAACCGTTTTGTTTGGTATGGGAAAATAATCTTGATCTCAACTGTGGCTGATATTAATAGCTTCAACAATTTCCTTATCCTACTGGGCGGATTTGGTATTATTAATTATTTAATGTCTTTAAGGCTATTTGTTTGGTGATCTATGGCTAAAGCTCAAGGTTTGATTGATATTGCCCGTATAACTCAACAGGCGAGTGTGGAATTAGGTACCCTAGGGGATGGGGAACGAAATCAGGGCTTATTGGCCATGGCCCAAGCCCTCGAAGATCATCAGGATTTAATCATTCAGGCTAATCAATTAGACTGCGATCGCGCTGCCCAGCAGAATATTGCTCCTTCTTTGCAAGCAAGGTTAGTACTCAATGGTTCTAAGCTCAAAGATGCGATCGCGGGGGTGCGCCAGGTAGGGAGCCTATCTCCGGTATTGGGCCAAATACAAATCCATCGGGAATTAGATCAGGATTTAATTTTGCAACGGGTTAGTTGTCCTTTGGGGGTGATTGGGGTGATTTTTGAAGCCCGTCCCGATGCCCTCATTCAGATTACTAGTTTAGCTCTTAAATCTGGTAATGCCGTGATGCTCAAAGGGGGACAGGAAGCGATCGAAACTTGTCAGGTTTTAACCAAAGTAATCAAAGAAGCCCTCACCCCAACCAAAATTAATCCTGAGGTGATCCAACTTTTGACCACCCGTGCAGAGATTACGGAATTACTAAAACTAGATCAATACGTGGATTTAATTATCCCTAGGGGTTCTAATCAGTTTGTGCAATATGTCCAGGCTAATACCAACATTCCTGTGTTAGGCCACGCCGATGGCATTTGTCATCTCTATGTGGATCAAGAGGTGGACTTTAAGGAAGCGATCGCGATCGCCGTGGACTCCAAAACCCAATATCCTGCAGCCTGTAACGCCATTGAAACCCTGCTGATCCATGAAGCGATCGCGCCTCAATTTTACCATTAGTGGCCCAAGCCCTGATCGATAAAGGGGTAAAACTAAAAGGAGATTCCCAAGCTTGCCAGATCCAGACCATGGAAGAAGCCACCGCCGAAGATTGGGCGACGGAGTATAGCGATCTGATCCTAGCGATCAAAATTGTTGGGGGTTTGGATGAAGCTTTGGAGCATATTCGTACCTATGGTTCACGCCACACCGAAGCGATCGCCACCACCAATGATGCTACCGCCCAAAAATTTTTACAACGGGTGGATGCAGCGGGGGTTTACCATAATTGCTCTACCCGTTTTGCCGACGGTTTCCGTTATGGGTTTGGGGCCGAAGTGGGGATCAGTACGCAAAAAATGCCCCCCCGCGGCCCTGTGGGTCTTGAAGGCTTAGTTACCTACAAATACTATTTGACAGGGAAAGGACACCAGGCGGCCACCTATGCCGGATTAGAGGCAAAAGCGTTTACCCACCGAGATCTCCCGTTCAATTAAGAGGAGTTGCTTCCTTCAATTGTTTTAACTCCTTCAAGGACGGTAAGCGATATTTGCGGGCATCAACCCAAGCGGCGGCGTAACCAATCTTATTGCTATCGTAATCAATCCACATATAGCCATTTTCCCCCCAGCTCGTGCCCCAGGAATTTTTAATTAGCCATGCCCCCCGGTCATCATCCCAACCAATAATATTGATGGCATGGTTAATCTCCCCAGGAGCTTTTTCATTAAAGACCCCACCGCTATAGGCCACAAATAGAGGGGTAGCGTTAACCGTAGTGGTAACGGGGCCATAATCACAAAGAGCTTGTTTCATGGCTCCCACGGAGGGAATATTTCCAAATTGATCCACATAACCCCAAGCACTGGCGGTACTGACTGCACTCAAACCCTGGAGGATAGCCGGTAGTTTATCGACTTTACAAACCCCCTCTACCCCTTGATAGGGGGATATTTCTACGCCAATACCTTTAGCCGTCATGTACTCAAAAGCAGGCCCATACCAACCGCCCTGACAGCTTCCTGCTCCACTGCAATTGAGGATATTTTGTTCCGAAAGGTTGACCCGATCGCGGTAGGGACGAAATGCGGGGTTATGGTAGAGGGCACTGGCCTCAAAGGACGCAATGGCGGCAAAGGCCCAGCAACTGCCACAACTACCCTGATCCCGAACAGGGGTAATGATATTTTCATCCCGCCAATCAAAATAACTAGCATCAGGATTACAGGTAGATTGTTTTTGCCCTTCGCTATCGGTTAATAGGGCTAATGCTTTTTCAGCAATACGATTTTGGTTAATCGCTAATTCTTCTATATTATCGGGCAAAATAGTCCCGGCTAACTGGGCGGTAGTACGGCGCACTAATTCGTTATCGGCAATTTCAAAATCTAGGCCCTTGCGTTTGGCATAATCAATCCAAACATCGCGATCGAAGATGGTAGAGAGGGATTCATTCAGGGGTCTGGTTTCATCGGTCGGCGTTTCTACTTGTGCATCTAAATTAGAAATTTCCTCGTCGGTTGTTCCATTCCCTGAGTTTTGGTCATCGTTGTTTTGATCTTCTTGATCTTCAAAGCCCTGTCCTTCCCCATCCCGATCTTCAGTTAAAGTTTCGCTCTCGGAGATAGTAGTAGAATCAAGCCCATTTTGACGTTGCTCCCGGCCACAGCCCAAGGTCAAACCGAGAATGGCAATGATGGGTAAAAGGAAACGATATTTCATGGAAAGATCCCCGGTTCAATTCATTCAAATTTCTTGTTGATGGTCTGTGGCTAAGAGTTACTCTTCGTTACTCTTATATATTTATATTGCGTATATTGCGGGTAAGGATAAAAGCTATGGGCAATAGATGATAGGTTACCCTGATTTAAAGATACTAAAAAGCTAACATAGTGGCTTGTGGAGCATGGTTATGCAATCTTTCTTAAAAACGGGCTTAAGAAAACTTATTCCCCTTCCAACCAATAATGTAAATGTTTTAAATAATTTAAATGTTTTAAATGTTTTAATTATTGGCTTAATGGTTGGTTTATGCTTCATCACCCTAATTCCTGCTAGCAACGCAGCCAATATGTGTAAAACGGTCTCAGGATCAGAAATCTGTATTGCTGAAATTAAGCGCAGTGCCAAAAACTATTGGGAATATCGTTTAAAACTACAGGTGAACAACCAAGGCCAGGTAACTCTAATTTATGATTGTCGCGATCGCAGCCTAATTAAATTAATTAAATCTAACCCCAAGAACTTAACCTTTGACTATCACCTTATTGGCCATTGGATCTGTGATTTAGTTTAGCAATTTTGTAATTAACACCACGGCTTTAGTTTGGCTCGATGGGCTTACTATCCTTTTCTCCGTCCACCTGTTCCCGTAAGCTTTTGCCGGCAATTTTGGTCACAAACACCGTAACAGCAATGGTGGCCAATAAACCCACGAGGTTAAGGATCATTTTTAGGGTGTCACTGTTATCTGTTTCCCCAGCTATGGCTAAAATTAGGTAAATAACCAAGATAAACGTATAAAACCGTACCTGGCATCATGCCAATCCAAGAAGATAAAACGTAATC
>JAAUPO010000459.1 GCA_012033095.1 Synechococcaceae cyanobacterium RL_1_2
CCCCCATCAACGACGGAGTCCCAGCCAAAAAGAACTGGTTTTAATTCCCAACAATGAAGCCCGGATGATTCAAGCCCAAGGCTATTTAGCAAATGCCAATGAACCCAACTTTGAAGATGAGCTTCCCTTAGGGACAGCCCAAGCCAAAGAAGGCGTAGCCGCTTTTTGTGAAGAAAGCATCAATATGGGTATAGGGGTAGAGTAAATAATGTTTTAGAAATGTTTTAGAAAAGGATTACCACAATTATTATTTGGCCTATAAGAACCAATTTCGTATCTATCGGTAGATTTGTAATGCTTGAACTGTATTAATTTCATGCTGATCAGGTTCGTTTTGATTAAGGTTTGTTCGGCTCAAGTCTTACTGTACCTTGACCGTTAAAAGCGATATACCTGAAAGCTTTATGGTTCAAGATCAAGATCCTAAATGGGTTCTATAGTATTTATACTCAATTTTATCTGCTCTAGCTTCTAAATTTAGCTCTGTTAAGCTCAAGGAACAATGGCTACGGATGAAAGTACAATTAATCATCAATTAATGATAGTTAATGATAGTGATTAGGATAATAATGATAGTGGTTAGGGTAATTTAGATCGATGTCATTACCAAGTACGTTGTTCTGATTGAGCATGGTTTAAGTAACCCCTTGGTTTGGATTTTTAGTAGATAAGTTAAAACTATGGTTTAAATTGTTTAAATATCCTTCAAACCCATATTCAAGTTAGGGACTAGTTTGTTAATTTATGAATGAAATTTTTGGCTTTGAATTAGACTTTAGTAAGTCCCTGCGCTGCATTCCGATGGTGGTTAGATGTAAATTAGATACCGTAGGGATTAAGCTTAAGTTGGATCATTGGAATAGTTTGAGCCTGGAACAAAGACAAGCACTGGTGGATTTGGATTGTGATCCCCATGTGGTTTCCACGATCGCGGCATACAAAGAATATGTAAAAAACTTAGTGATTGCTTCTACGGGGGATGCACCTAAATCGATTCCCGTACCAAACCCCCTAAGCTGGTTTGATATTATGAATATTCCGCCAGAAGTAGAAGCACAAGTTCAACACCATGAAGTAATGCTGACCCTCAAGCAATGGCAAAAATTATCTCCCCTACAACGTTTTGCCCTAATTAAATTAAGCCAGCCCAACCACGAAAATAAAAACTTTATTCCCGCCTGCGAGGAATTTGGTTTACTTCCTCGTTTTTATGCAGACAAAAACTAAAATTTAAACAAACTATAGCTAAATTAATCCATTGATCAGAGATTTTGTTGATCAAGATTAATAAATTTTATGCCAGGTTTATTCCGGAAATGATGATCCTTTTAAAGAAACAATTAGTTGTGCTTACTTTTGGTTCGCTCTAACTGTGGAGTTTAAATAATTTAAACCATAGGGGGCTTAGCTCTCCTTGACCCATAAGTTTATGATTCCAAATAATTCAGAGTTAACTTTTTGTTAATAGTTATGTTTTTTTAATTTTCCATCTCTCCTTAAAACATAAAGAAATGTAACTTATTAAAAAATAAAAAATTAAAGTCTTTACTTGTGCCTTTTTTTTGCCTAGGATCTAATATATGTTTATGTGTTCGGTATGACTGTTACTTTTGCAGTTTTAACTTCCCATCTACCACAAATTCAATCCGTTGTTTGGCTTCTAGATAAAAAAATAGAAGCGGCTCAATGTGTCCAGATTTCCCGTTAGATCGCCAATCACGGTTTAAGTAGGCCCCAAATCACAATTTTGATCTTAGTTTTGCAGTAATGTTAAATCCTAAGTAAATCTTCAGCCGGGGGTTAAACCTAGAGACGAAAGCCTATCTTTGCTACCTAATCTAAGATCAATCTAAATTAATAATTTGTACTGATAACATTTTAGTTGGTTTGTACCTAAATAAACCTTTTGTCCCTGTTGAAAAGCCATCTTTTTCCTAACATTTTATTGACTCGTTATGCTATTTGAGCTGTTATGAAAAGTCGTCAAGAACTTATTAGTCAACCCCTAAGACCTGAGGATATTCCTAATTCCTTGCAAAGACTTAATAAGTTTCTCAAAAGGGGAAGTTGGCAAGATGCCGATCGCGAGACCGATCTATTGCTCCTTAAGTTTTCCCAAAGAACAACGGTGGCTGCTGGTGTTAACGATGAACCGGGTAAATTGTACCTACCGGATCTTGAGTTGATCGTAATGGATAAACTATGGATTCGTAATTCCCGGAGAAAGTTTGGGTTTAGTGTCCAAAAAGAAATTTGGCAGCAATGCGGTGGAGAACCCGGATCTTTTGATAAATCGGTATTAGAAAGTTTTGGGGAAAAAGTTGGTTGGCGCAAAAATGGCCGTTGGCTGGATTATAAAAAAATTGGCTACGATATTAGTGGATTTGTTGGTCATTTACCAACTGCGATCGAGCATCGGGAATATTGTGAAGTGATCTTATCGATCGTCTAAATTAAATCCAATAAATCCAAGTAAATTCAAATGCAAGGGTCGTGGGAAGAGCGTAATCAAAATTTTCGATAGGGAATTTAAGGGTAAATGTTTAGATCCTCGTTGGGTCTAAGACGACAGGAAGAAAATAATCAAATTACAATTAACAATCAATCCAGGTTTTACAAAGGTAGAGCCTGGTTTTGTTTTAAGGCCCATTGCAGACCTAGGCGATAATACCAAATCCGCCCAGTAGGATAAGGAAATTTTTGAAGCCATTGATATTAGCAACAATAAAGATTATTTTCCCATACTAAACAAAACGGTTTTGGGATAAAATCTTAAATATTGACGTTGCTTTTGAACAGTCAAATTTGAGAGATGGAGTTCAGGGCAATGAAATCTATGGTGGGTTTAATCGCTTTAATGATCTGGTGAAATCCTTAGCTAATAATCAGATCGCAACGGTGGCTTCTCAGCTGGGCATTACGGTGGATCAAATTAAAAATATTATGAATCTTGATGTTAACGCCCAAGTTCAGACTCTATCAACCATGGGAACGGTTGCAACCCTAAGCCATCTAGTAAGCAGTCATCTCTGATTAGGGAGTGTCATCAATTAGCATTAAAATGTTGATCCTGAGCCAGGTTCAGAAAGTATAGTTTTAAACTGAAATCCTTAGTTAAGAAGAGTTTTAGGTTTAAATGATGACAGGCCCTAGTTATGGGCAAAAAATTGTTATTGTAAAGATATATTGAGTTAAGTTTGTCCCATCAACAAGTATGTCTAATTTGCCACCGAACCTACAGCGCATC